>CAZUAM010000586.1:332-4649 GCA_964618095.1 uncultured Planctomycetaceae bacterium
GTCTCTGACGGCATGGGCGGACAGTTCGCCGGGGAATTGGCGTCGAAGATCGTGGTCGAAACCCTGCCTCGGCTGCTCCAGAAGCGGATGGCCAGGGTTCGGAACCTCGGCAGCCCCAAGGCCGCCAAGCGCCTCCACGACGCCCTGACCGAGTTGAGCACGCAGGTCTATCGTGAAACCCACGGCGAGCCGGGCCTGGAGGGAATGGGGGCCACCGTTGTGCTGGCGCTGGTCCGTGACGCAAAGGCCCTTGTCGGCCACATGGGCGACAGCCGCGCGTATCTCCTCCGGGGCAGCCAATTGGAACGTCTAACCAAGGACCACTCGATCGTCCAGTTGCTCCTGGACGTGGGGGAGATCTCGCCTGAGGAGGCCGCTACGCATCCCGCCCGGGGACAGGTCACCCGAAGTGTCGGGATGGAGGGGGAGCCGCTCCCGGAGGTGCGGCACGTGGAACTCCGGCCCGCCGACCGCTTGCTGCTCTGCACCGACGGCCTGACGGGCCTGCTCAGTGATGACGAGATTCTGCAGATCCTCCAGAGTGAATCCGAGCCGGAGGCCGCTTGCCGGCACCTGATCGATGCCGCCAACCAGGCTGGCGGCAAAGACAATGTCACGGCCGTGGTGCTGGACCTCGCCGGTGCGCCAGCCGGGAATGACGATCTTCGGCCTTCTGAACAGGGAGACTGAACAATGGCGATCGAGACGCGATGCCCGAATGCCGACTGCCGGAAGAGCTTCAAAGTGGCCGATGAGCAGGTCGGAAGGACCGCGCGCTGCAAACATTGCAGCACACGGTTCCGCATCCGGCCCGGCCAGGGCGAGTTGATCGAGCCCGGCTCCGGCGAGGGAAAGCCCGCCAAGATAGCTGCACCAACTCCGGAGCAAACGCAATCCGCGGACCAGATTCCGCAAGGCGCCCAGCCAGTTGAGCCGGGCGCCCAGGTTGATCCGTTGGTAACCCAGCTCGATACTTCCGCAGGCCAGGACTCGCAAACCGCCAGCCCGGCCGCCATTGCCGCAAACCAGATCGAACGGCCCCATCCGGAAGCCACAATGGCTGCGGATGCATCCGATCATGAGGACCGCGGTTTTGACCTGGGCGCGACGCTCGCGGGCGGGAAGGCGCCAGATCCCGCTGCTTTGAAGGCGGCCGAAGAGGACGTCCCGGCCGTGTGGAACGAGGGCGATGTCATTCTCGGCCTGTACGAGGTCAAAACGTTTCTCGGCGAGGGTATGTTCGGCAAGGTCTACAAGGTCCGTCACCGCAACTGGAAGATCGACTTGGCGGTCAAGATCCCCCAGCCCGGCACGTTCCAAACAGACGAGGAAAAGAGCACTTTCAAACAGGAATGCGAGAGGTGGATCAACCTGGGCCTGCACCCGAACATCGTCAGTTGCCACTACGTCCGCGAACTGGGCGGGATTCCTCGCGTTTTCGCCGAATATGTCGATGGCGGCAGTCTGAAGGAGTGGATCGACGAAAAGAAACTGTACGGAGATGGACAAGAAAAGGCATTGCGGCGAATGCTGGACGTGGTGATCCAGTTCGGCTGGAGTGTCCAGTACGCCCATGAGAAGGGGCTTGTTCACCAGGACGTGAAGCCAGCCAATGTGATGATGACCGCAGACGGGACGCCGAAGCTGGCAGACTTCGGCTTGGCCCCATTGGGAACACCGGCCTACTGCTCGCCCGAACAGGCCACCCAACAGGCCCTTTCTCATAAGACGGATGTCTGGAGTTGGGCTGTTTCCGTCCTGGAGATATTCACCGGGGAGCGGACCTGGCCGTCAGGAACGGTGGCCGCCGCGGCGTTGGAAGGCCATTTGGAGACGGGCCCGGAGGATGAATCGATCCCGAAGATGCCCCAAGCACTCGCCGAATTGTTGCGGCGGTGCTTTCAGGAAAGCCCGGACGATCGGCCGAGGGACATGCAGGAGATCGCGGGCAGGTTGAAGGAGATCTACCGGGAGATGACGGACGCGGAGTATCCGCGTGAAGAGCCCAAAGCTGCCGAGCTCCTGGCTGACGCGCTGAACAACCGGGCGGTGAGCCTTTTGGATCTCGGCAGGCAGGAAGAGGCGGAGAAGCTGTTTGAAGAGGCGCTGAAGGCCGATCCGCACCATCCGGAGGCAACCTACAACCGCGGCCTGCTTCTGTGGCGCTCCTCACGGATCACGGACGACGTGCTCGTCACGCAACTGGAAGAAGTCCGCAAATCCCACCCGCACGACTGGCGCGACGAGTATCTTCTAGGGCTGGTGCATCTGGAACGCGGGGACTACGAGTCGGCTGTGCAGCTCTTTGAGTCAGCCGAGAAGCAGGCTCCCGGCGAGCAAGCCGTGCAATCGGCCCTGCGGGCGGCCTGGGATTCTCGGGCTCCACACACGCCCCGTGTGTTCGAGGGGCACACTGGTGGCGTGACATCTGTGAGCATCAGCCCGGACGGCCGGTTCGCCCTCTCGGGAAGTGCGGACAAGACGCTTCGGCTGTGGGAGCTGGGCACGGGGCGCTGCCTGCGCACATTCGAGGGGCACACCGATGGTGTGGGATCCGTAAGCATCAGCCCGGACGGCCGCTTCGGCCTCTCCGTAAGCTGGGATGGGGCGCCTCGCCTTTGGGAGCTGGGCACGGGGCGCTGCCTGCGGACGTTCAAGGGGCTCAGCGAGTCGGTGACATCCGTCAGCATCAGCCCGGACGGCCGCTTCGCCCTCTCGGGAAGTGTGGACAAGACGCTTCGGCTGTGGGAGCTGGGCACGGGGCGCTGCCTGCGCACATTCGAGGGGCACACCGATGTTGTCAACTCTGTGAGCCTCAGCCCGGACGGCCGCTTCGGCGTCTCGGGGAGCTGCGACAGGACGCTTCGGCTGTGGAAGGTCGCTCCGGGTTGCTGCGTGCGAATGTTGGCGAAGCTTGGGCTGCACAAACTAGCCAGAGGCCGATGTGTGCGGACGTTCAAGGGACACACCGGGTACGTCACATCTGTGAGCATCAGCGCGCACGGCCGCTTCGCTCTGTCGGGCAGCGCTGACCACACGGTTCGGTTGTGGGAGTTGGCCACGGGGCGCTGCCTGCGGACATTCGAGGGCCACCTTTTCGATGTGACCAGCGTGAGCATCAGCACGGACGCCCGCTTTGGGCTTTCGGTGAGCCGGCCACCCCACCGTGATCGAGAGACGACAGCAGAGACGACGGGTCGCCTATGGGACCTCGCGACGGGGCGCTGTCTGCGGACGTTCGAGGGGCACACCGAGTCGGTGACATCCGTCAGCATCAGCCCGCACGGCCGCTTCGCCCTCTCCGCAAGCTCGGACAAGACGGTCCGGCTCTGGGAGCTGAATCGCGGCCCGGCCGTCCCAGCGGCGGTAGCCTTACCTCGAAGTGCAGCGGACATCGTTAAAGAGTCTTGGGCGGTGCGACAGGCTACGGAGGCAGCGCGCAGATCTCTGGAGGCGGGTCGGCCAAGTGAAGCCATTGCCGAGATCAGCCGCGCAAGGCAAATCCCGGGGTATGAACGTAACGCTGAGCTCCTTGCATTTCGGGCAGAGGCCGGTTTTATTGGCCGTGTCTGCACCCTCGAAAGCGCCTGGTGCTTGCGGACGTTCGAGGGGCACACCGGTCACGTACAATGTGTGTGCATCAGCCCCGACAGCCGCTTCGCGCTCTCGGGAAGCGCGGACAAGACGCTTCGGCTGTGGGAGCTGGGCACAGGTCGCTGCCTCCGAACGTTCGAGGGGCACAGCGGCGCGGTAACATCTGTGAGCATCACCCAGGACGGCCGGTTCGCCCTCTCGGGAAGCTTCGACAGTACGGTCCGGCTCTGGGAGTTGGCCACGGGCCACTGCCTGCGCGCGTTCAAGGGGGACCCCTGTTTTTCTTGGATACCTGTGATCATCAGCCCGGACGGCCGCTTCGCCCTTAGCGGCGACCTGACGCCTCGACTGTGGGAACTGGCCACGGGGCACTGCCTGGGGACATTCGAGGAGCACTTTTGGAATGTGACCAGCGTGAGCATGAGCCCGGACGGTCGCTTCGCCCTCTCGGGAGGCGAGGACAGCACGCTTCGCCTGTGGGAGCTGGCCACGGGCCGTTGCCTGCATGCGTTCAAGGGGGGCGCCTATGGCTGGACACCCGTGAGCATCAGCCCGGACGGCCGCTTCGGCCTGTCGGGATATGACGACGAGACGCTCCGGCTATGGGAACTGGCCACAGCCCGCTGTCTGCGGACGTTCGAGGGGCACACCGACCTTGCATTATCTGTGATCATCAGCCCGGACGGCCGCTTCGCCCTCTCGGGAAGCCGGGACAAGACGCTT
>CAZUAM010000587.1:0-4626 GCA_964618095.1 uncultured Planctomycetaceae bacterium
TCTTCACCTGGCTCCAGCGTCTGGGTGAGGTCGACCAAGCCGAGATGGAGCGGGTGTTCAATATGGGCGTGGGGCTGGCGCTGATCGTCAGCCCCTACTACGCCGAGAGCATCCGCCGCCAACTCAAGCGCGCCGGCCTGAGAAGCTGGCAGATCGGCCGCGTGCGGCAAGGCCCGCAAGGCGTGGTGTGGACCGAGACGACACGGTAAGGGCCCGCGAAGAAATAAGTTGAGAGTTTTGCCCCGACCACCCCTCGCCAAAACCTGGAAGTACTGAGATTCCCCTTAACGCGCTTTCGCAGCGTCCCCTGGGGCTGCTTCGGAGGCGTTGCCCTCCGTCGCTTGTTGCTCCACGTCCGGGAGCTCTGCAAGGTGTGTCAAGAGCTGGCCTTTTTCGAAGATGCCGCGCAGCTTGATCGGAGGCTGGTCGGGTACCAATAGAATCGTCACGGGGATGGCCCCTGCTTCTCCGTATACGGTGCGGAAATCATTTGTTGCAGGAGAGTCAATACCGGTGGTGTCTGCTTTGATCGCCAGTACGCCCTTGTTTCGGAGTTGTCGGACGACCTCGGCATCACGGTAAACCCGACTCTCAACCACCTTGCAGTTTGAACACCAGTCGGCAGTGAACTTCAGCAGAACGGCCTGACCCTTGGAGCGAGCCGCCTCAATCCGTGCCGGATCATAGTGTTGCCAGTCAACAGTCGCGCCCTCGGGCGGGGTGCCTGCCGGGAGCAGCCACAGGCCGCCACCCACAGCGACGGCCAATGCAATCCCACGAACGGTCCACTTCCTTGCCGCGGGCGTTGAGAAATCCACCCACTTACCCCACATCCATACACAGAAGCTGAAGATCACACCGTACAGAAGCACATTGATGAGCCGGTCCTTCGGTAGAGCTGCCAGTGATAACTTGACTGCAATGAAGAGCAACAGAAAACCGCAAGACTTCTTGAAGATCTCCATCCATACGCCCGGCTTTGGCAGCCAACTGAGCAGGGGCGGGAAGGCGACAATCATCGCGTACGGCAGGGCCATGCCCACACCCATCAGGGTGATCGCAGCGCTGCTCAAGATAGGGGGCTGAGTCTGCGCCCACACCAGCACGGAGCCCAACAGGGCACCACTGCACGGAGTACTCAAGACGCCGACGAAAAAGCCCGTGCCCACTGAGGCCGCAAGTCCGGTGCCGGTGCTTTGTTTCCCTGCAATGCTGGACGGCAAGATGAGCGGGAGGACATCCAACATGACCAGGCCGAACAGGACGATGGCAAGAAACAGCGTGATGGCTGCGGCTGGGTATCGGAACAGGTCGTTCAAGTTCAGAGCTGTCCCGGTTACCATGTTGATGACGGCCGCAACCAGCGCAAAGCCTGCGAAGAACAAGATAATGCCCAAGCATAGGGCAGCGCCTTGAGCAAGGCGTTTGCCGGACGACTGTTTGGATTGCTCAAACAGTCTCATGAGAATCAGTGGAATGACCGGCAACACACATGGCAGCGCGTTGATGGACAGGCCCGCGACGAATGCCAGGAGCAAGGCTACCCATGTGTCGTAGGAATCGGCAGAGGTTGGGGGCTGCTCCGCGGGCGCAGTGTCTGCGCCATCCACCCGTATCTCCAGCTCTTTCCCGAAGACCGCGGTGAAAGGATAGTCCTGCGGCATCAAACAGCTAGCCTTACATGCCTGGGCGTAGACCTGTCCCGTAATCCGCAAGCGGGACGGGTCGACCCCCTGGGCCAGGTTGATCGGGGCGTACCAGGTGACCGAGTCGTGATGGCTCTCGGTGATCAGATTGGGGTCGAGCCAGAGACCTTCCTTCTTCTTCTCCGGCAGAGAGAGGGCCCGGAAGTCGCCCAGCAAGTCGTACGCCTTCGACGGATCCAGCTTGATCCTGGTGCGGATCGGCCCGCCCGGGGCCTGGCTGATCGAGTAGATGTGGTAGCCCGGCGCCATCTTGGCGGTGATGAACAAGCGGGCAGGTTCCTCGTCCGTGGGGACCGTGAATTGGCCCTCCACGGTGACGACCTTCTGTTGTCCCGGCGGCGTTCGGCCGAAGGGGCCTCCCCCCAACCGATCGAGAACCTGTGCCCCCAAGGGTGAGGCCGCCAAGAGACCCGCCAGCCATAGTAGCAGGAACAGCAAGTGAGCCAAACGTCCACGCATCGCCACCGTGTCCTCCGACTCCAATTCGAGTTTCTGGACCGCCTAGTCTCTGTAGCAGCAAGAACGGCTAGTAGCCGGGACGCAACGCGTCGCGGTCTTGGCGATTGTATCCGACTAGTGGGCGCATGGCAAGATCTGTGCTTAGATTATTAAGCAGGGGAAAATGGGGTATATTTGAGGGGCCGTCTGGGCCCCTCCACCCCACGATTACCCACCTTTGGCTGAATAGTCCCCCTTACTCCCAGCCCGATCGAAATCATCCCATGAACAGGCTCCTCTCCCTATCCTCCTGGGCCGTGGCCCTGGCCGTTTCGTTGACCGTTTTGCCCGATGCCTGGGCCGACCCGCCCCAGGAAGCGGCCGACGCGCAAGGCGAGGACGAGCAGAAGTCAGCCGCGGCCTCGCAGTCGGCCGATTCGGCCGGCGCCAAGACCACCACGTCCGCCACCCCAAAGCCCAAGTATCCTGCCTTCTCCGAGTTGATGAAGGATGCCAAGTCGATCGAGGGGCTGATCAAGCTCCATCGCAAGGATGCCAAGCTCTACGGTGAGATCCCCAGCAGTCATCTGAACAAGGATTTCATCGTCATCATTTCTATCGCCCGCGGCATCGGCGAGCAGCCGCTGCTGGGCGGGATGTCGTGGGGGTTGGGCGACGACTGGATTTGGCAGTTCCGCAAGATAGAGCAACGGATCCAGATCGTCCGGCGGAACGTGCGGTTTCAGGCGGCCCACGGCAGCCCGCAAGAGAAGGCCGTCCACCTGGCCTACACCGACAGCGTGTTGTTCAGCCTGCCGATTGCCACGGTCAGTCCCAGCGGGGCCGACGTGGTCGATCTGACGCCGGTGTTCATGAGCGACCTGCCCCAGATTTCCCAAGTCCTGCGAGGCTTTTCGTTTTCCAAGGAGAAATCGACCTGGGCGGCAGTCAAGGGTTTCCAAGACAACGTTGAAATCCAAGTGGCAGCCACGTACGCCTCCGGGGGAACCAGGGCGCTGGAAACCGTGGCCGACAGCCGGGGCGTAACGCTCCACGTCCACTATTCGGTCAGCCGCCTGCCGCAGACCGGCTACCAGCCGCGGCCGGCCGACGACCGGGTGGGCTACTTCCTGACGGTGGTCAAGGACTATTCCAAGAGTTCCCGGTACGATCGCTTCGTGCGGTACGTCAACCGTTGGGACCTTCGCAAGGCGGAGCCCTCGGCCGAGGTCTCGCCGCCGAAGACGCCGATCATCTTCTGGCTGGAAAAGACCATCCCGTTTAAGTATCGCAGCCCGATCCGCGAAGGGATCCTGGAGTGGAACAAGGCCTTCGAGCGGGCCGGCTTCGTCGACGCCATCGAGGTCCGCCAACAGCCCGACGACGCCGACTGGGATCCCGAGGACATCAACTACAATACCTTCCGCTGGATCACCGCCAGTGCCGGGTTCGCGATGGGCCCCAGCCGGGTGAACCCGACCAACGGACAAATCCTCGACGCCGACATCATCTTCGACGCCGACTTCCTCCGGTACTGGAAGGAAGAGTACGAGGTGGTCACGCCCGAAAGCGTGGCCGCACTCTGCGGTGGCCCGTTGGACCTGAAAACCTACCGGGAGCAACTCAGCCGGATTCCGCCGCGGTTGCGCCGTCACCAGGCGATGCTTTGCGGCTGCGCACGCGGGATGTCCCGCCAACTTGCCTTCGGCTCGTTGATGCTGGCCGAAGACGGGGAGGCGGCTTCGGAGCAGGAGATCGAGAAGCTGATCCGTCAGGGTTTGAAGGAAGTCGTGATGCACGAGGTGGGACACACCCTGGGGCTGCGCCACAACTTCAAGGCCAGTGCCTTCCTGAGCCTGGAAGAGCTCAACGACCCGGAAAAGACCGGAAACACCGGCCTGGCCGCGTCGCTGATGGATTACCTGCCGATGAACCTCGTGCCCAAGGGGCAGAAGCACAGCACTTATTTCAGCACGACCATCGGCCCGTACGACTACTGGGCCATCCAGTACGGCTACAAGCCGATCCAAGGGAAGGAAGAGGCGGAACTGAAGAAAATCGCCTCCCGCTGCACCGAACCGGCCTTGCACTACGCCACCGATGAGGACGCCCGGGGCATCGACCCCGACCCGCTCGTGAACCGTTTCGACCTGGGCAACGACCCCGTCGAGTTTGCCCGGCAGCGGGTCGAGCTGATCAACCAGGTCTGGCCCGACGTGGTCGAGCGGGTGACCGCCGAGGGGGAAGGCTACCAACGGGCGCGGCGGGCGTTCAACGTCCTGCTGTCCGAATACGGCAGGGCGATGTTCTTCACTGCCCGATTCATCGGCGGCGTGTACGTCCACCGCGATCACAAGGGCGACCCCGACGCAAGGCCCCCCTATGTGGTCGTCGATCGGAAGAAACAGCGCGAGGCCATGATGCTCCTGGAGCAGCAGGTCTTCGGCCAGGAGTCGTACCAGTTCCCGGCGAGATTGTACAA
>CAZUAM010000588.1:0-4587 GCA_964618095.1 uncultured Planctomycetaceae bacterium
GAGTGTGAGATCTCAAAGTTAACGCAACTCGGCCCGAAAACCGTTTGGTGCTAGGATTCCGGGAGCTCGCTTCGCTCGATCCCGGCCACCCGCCGTCTCCGCGCGGCGACCCACTCAAACACCACGTAGCGCAGCACCAGCCCCACCAGGATCAGCGAGGCGCCGGCGACCGTCCACGAGGCGGGGACGTCGCCCCAGACGAGGACCCACACCGGCGTTAGAACCGGTTCGATCAGGCAGATGCCGATGGCCTCCTGGCTGCTGATCGTCCGGAGTGCACGGCTCACGAGCACGTAGGGGATCGCCATCTGGAAGATGCCGAAGCAGGCCAGCACGGCCAGTTGGGCCGGCGAGGGCCGAATGCCGATACGGATTACCCAAGGCAGCATCACCGCCGTGGCCACCAGGTGATTCAGGGCGATCAGCCAGGCGGAAGTCTGGTCGCGCAACCGGCGCATGAACAGCACCACGCAGGCGTAGGAGACGCCCGCACCCAGTCCGCAGAGCACGCCGGCCGTATCTTGCGGGTGGATGACCAGTTCGAACCACAGGATTATGCCCACGCCCAGGACGCCGAAGCCCAATGGAATCAGGTCCCGGCGGGCGACCGGCTCGCGGAAGATCAGGACCGCCAACAGAAATGCCCACCAGGGAGACGTGGCCTGTAGCCAGATGGCGTTGGCCGCCGTGGTTCGCGACATCGCCGTCAGGAAGGTCACGCACATCACGGTGAAGCAGAGCGTCATCGGCACCAGCCGGACGTTCCACTTCGGCCGGCGGATCACGGGCAGCAGCACCAAAGCCGCAAACGCCGCCCGCCAAAACGCCAGAATCAAGCCGCGATCCGCCGTCGGCCAGTCGAACAGGGGCGCCTTGGCAAACAGTCCGCTGGTGCTCCACATCAACGCGGCAACCACCACCCAAAGGCGAGCAGCCAGCTTGCCGGGGGCCGGCAGGGGCGAGTCGGAAGGGCTCATCGGATGTGATCGCCGGTCAAGTGTGTGCCCTCACCCCAGCCCTCTCCCAAAGGGAGAGGGGGCTTAAAAAGCCCGATGCTCCGTGCGGGAGATGATTTCGTTCTGTAGATCCCGGCCCACGTCCACAAAATAGTCGCTGTAGCCCGCCACCCGCACGATCAGATTCCGGTGTCGTTCCGGATCCTCCTGCGCCGCCCGCAGCGTGGCCGCGTCGACCACGTTGAACTGCACGTGATGCCCGTCCAGACTGAAATAAGACCGGATCAGATCGGCCAGCCGCTCGATTCCGTCGCCGTCGATTGTCTGCGGGCTGAACTTCATGTTCAGCAGCGTTCCTCCCGTACGGGCGTGATCGATCCTGGCGGCCGACTTCATCACTGCCGTGGGGCCGTCGACGTCGGCACCCTGGCTGGGAGAAATCCCCTCGGAGAGGGCCTCGCCGGCCTTGCGGCCGTTGGGCAGCGCGCCCACGACCGATCCGAAGTAGATGTGGACCGTCGTGGGCAGCAGATTCACCCGGTACTTGCCACCCTTGGTGTTGGGCCGCCCGTCGAGCACGTCGTAGTAGGCATTGAACAGATCCTCGACCAGCTCGTCGGCCCGGGGATCATCGTTGCCGTATTTGGGCGTTTTATTGAGCAGCATTTTCCGCAGCTCTTGCTGTCCTTCGAAGTTACTCCGCAGGGCCTCCAGAAGCTGCTTCATGCCGATGTGCTTGCCGTCGAACACCTGCCACTTCACGGCGGCCAGGGCGTCGGTGACGGTCCCCAGGCCGACCCCTTGGATATACGTGGCGTTGTAGCGCGGCCCGCCGTCGTGGTAGTCCCTGCCCTTTTCGATGCAATCGTCCATCAACAGCGACATGTAGGGTGCCGGCACGTTCTCCGCATACAGCCGCTCGATCACGTTGTTGCCTGCAATCTTCAGGTCCACGAAATACTCCAGTTGTCCCCGGTAGGCCTGGAAGAGTTGCTCGAACGATTCGAACTCGCGGGCGTCTCCGGTGTGCGGTCCCACCTGGACCCCGGAGCGGGGGTCCCGCCCGTCGTGGCAGGCCAGCTCCAGGATCTTGGGCCAATTGATGTATCCGGTCAGCGTGCAGCTTTCCTTGCCGAACGCGCTGATGGTCACGCAGCCGCTGGGGCCCCCGGCCCGGGCGTCGCTCATGCTCTTGCCGTCGTGGAGCATCTCCTTGATGATCACGTCCGAATTGAAGACCGACGGCTGGCCCAACCCGGTGCGGATCACCCGGCAGGCCCGCCTGAGGAACCGGTTCGGGTTTTTCTTGCTCAGTTGAATGCAGGCGCTGGGCTGGATCAACTGCATTTCCTCGACCACGTCCAGCATCAGGTAGGAGAGCTGGTTGACCGCGTCACTGCCGTCGGTTTTTAGCCCGCCGACGTTGATCAGGGCGAAGTCGGTGTAGGTGCCGCTCTGCTCCTCGGTGATTCCCACCTTCGGCGGTGCCGGCTGATTGTTGAACTTGATCCAGAAGCACTCCAGGAGTTCTTTGGCCTGCTCCGGTGTGAGCGTCCCCTCTTCCAGGTCCTTGACGTAGAACGGATACAGGTGCTGGTCCAGCCGGCCGGGATTAAACGAATCCCAGGTGTTCAACTCCGTGATCACCCCCAGGTGGACGAACCAATAGGCCTGCAGCGCCTCGTGAAAATTGCGCGGTGCATGCGCCGGCACGCGTGAGCAGACCTCCGCAATCCTGAGCAGCTCCTCTTGCCGGCCCGGATCGCTCTCCTTCCCGGCCAGCTCGGCGGCCATCTCGGCGTGTCGCCGGGCGAAGGTGACGATCGCCTCGGCGCAGATCTCCATGGCCTTCAGCTCTTCGTTCTTGGCGTAGGCCTGGGGGTCGCTGAGGTAGTCGAGTGCCTCTCGGCGGGCGGCGATCTCCTGCTTGACGTCCAGAAAGCCCCGCCGGTAAATCTTGTCGTCCAGGATCGCGTGTCCGGGGGCCCGCTGCTCCATGAATTCGGTGAACACGCCCGTCTCGAAGGCCCTCTTCCACTGCTGGCTCATCAGGCCGAACAACCGGTCCCGGATCGTGCGGCCCGACCAGAACGGGATCAGCTCTTGCTCGTACGTCCGCAGGACCTGCTGGTCTGCCACGAACGGCGTCCGTTCCCTGCGGTTGAGGATCCGCAGGTCTTCGAGGCTATGGCAGCACAGTTCCGGATAGGTGGGCGTGGCCTTGGGGGCGGGGCCTCGCTCGCCGACGATCAACTCCCCGTCACCCATGTAGATGGTTCGATGCTGTATAAGGTGCTGAAACGCCAAGGCCCGGCAGACCGGCGCGGAAACCTTCTGCGGCAGGTCGCCCCGGTAGAACTCGGTCATCAGCTCCGCCCGCTCGGTAGAGATATACGGCTTGGTTTCGACGCTCTGCCGCCGCAAGCGTTCGACTCGTGCGTTCATGGCTTATCCACCTATCTTGACCTCCAGACCGAAATGTTCCAGCTCTCCCGCGATCCGACTGATCTGCTCAGCGGCAGGCGGCTCGACTTCCAGCAGTTCGTATCCTCCGGCCAGCCGGGCGAGCTTTCCCCGGGCGGCTTCGTGGTGGGGAAGAAGATCGACCCGGGCCACACCGTCCAGCCGCGCCACAAACTCCCCCGCCGCCGCCACGTTCCCGCCGTCGTCGTTGAAGCCGGGAATCACCGGTATCCTGATGATAATCTCCCTCTGAAGCTCAGCCAACCGCCTCACGTTCTCCAGGATCAGCTCGTTCGACGCTCCCGTAAGACGCCGGTGTGCGGCGGAGTCCATGTGTTTCAGATCGATCAGGAACAGATCCACGTACGGGCTGATGGTTTCGATCACCTGCCAGGGTGCGTAACAGGCCGTATCCAGCGCGGTGTGGATCTCCCTTGCCCGGCACTCGATCAGCACCTCCTTCAGAAACGCCGCTTGCACCAAGGGCTCTCCGCCGGAGAAGGTCACCCCGCCGCCCGACTGATCGTAGAAGATCACGTCGCGCTCGATCTCGGCCGTCAACTGCGGCACGGTCACCTCCCGCCCGAGGATCTCCCGGGCCCCGGTGGGACAGGCCTCCACGCAGGCCCCGCAGAAGACGCACTTGGCCGGGTCGGTCGATAGTTCTCCCCCGCTGCTCGATATCGCGCCGCGCTGACAGGCCTCGATGCAACGTCCGCAGCCTGCGCAGCGGCTCTTGCGAAGCGAGTGCTCCGGCCCTTCATGCCAACTCTCCGGATTGTGGCACCATCGGCATCGCAGCGGGCAGCCCTTGAAAAACACCGTGGTCCGAATCCCCGGACCGTCGTGGATGGCGTACCGCTTGACGTCGAAAACGATACCCGTCCGGTCGGCGCCGCTTCCGGCCTGAATAGCTGACTTACCGGGCATGTCAATACTACAACGCTAAGCGTTTTCACGGAGTTACCATAACACCCAGCGGTCCAATACGTTACCACAGGTGAACGCGGCGCCACCTTGACGCCGTTTAGCGGCGATGTCGCGAAACACAGCGTCGCAGTGTCAACCGTACTGCTTGTTCGCCGCAGCCGGCGGCTTACAATCGCCGGGCCCGCTCTATTGAGCCCTGCCTTGCCAATGATCGGGGTGCCAGCGGCAGCTTGTCTGC
>CAZUAM010000589.1:0-4583 GCA_964618095.1 uncultured Planctomycetaceae bacterium
CGCCTTGAGGAGTTTCACCAAGGCGGTCCGTTCCTGCGGGACCATATCAAGGAGCACACGGATAACTTCCAGCAGGGAAGGTTCTTGGCCATTCGTCTGGCTGCCCCGCTGCCGCTCCCTCGTGCCGTCGGCGTCATCGCCGTCCTGAACCGCTCTGAAGAGCGACCGGAGGAGCACGTCGCCATCCTGCCCAGAGTTGTCCGGAGTGGTCTCCGCTTGGCGGCAGTTCGGGCAAGATCGGGGGCAAGCAGAATCCTGCGATTCGCTAAGTCCTTGCTTCTCAAGCACTTGTGAATCTGTGCCTGATCGTTCGGGACGCAGAGGTCGCTGGTTCAAATCCAGTCGCCCCGACTCCTTAACTGATTGTGAGCAAACAACTTGCGACAATCAGGGTGCCGTCGAACCCACGGCGGAAACTACGGTTTGCACCAGGGTTTGCACCAACTGTGGCCACCTGCTGACCATTCCTGACAGCATGAAGGCCGCCTTCGCCGCAGTCTGCCGCTTGGCGACAGAGATGTCCCCGAGCGATCGGGCGACCCTGATCGAGTTTCTCAAAATGGTCGAATGATGCGTCTGGTGGTCATGCCGAGATCGGTGTGACTATTCTGCCACCCACCCCTATCGCGATAAAGGTGCATCCACGGCCACCGAGACAGCATCCTCGGTTCTGTGTTGCCGGCCACCGGGAATTGGCAATGGCCCTTGCTCTGCGGGATCGAGACGAAACGAATCGAGGACCGCGTCGACCTTGGGCCTGGGTCGGTCCACGAGTCCACTACTCGCCGGTTGGCCACCTCCCCAGGACCGGCTACCCCACAACCGAGGAGAAGCTGCATCGCAGACTGGGCGGGCCCGAAGCCCGTCGGTTGCCCACAATCTGCCCTTTTTGGAATCTTCGCGGGGCGATAGAATCACTGCGATGTGGTGAAACCACCTTCCGGGCGCGGTCGCATCAGGAGGGCGTTGTCATGGGAGAGACTGTGCGGATGCCGCGGCTGGGGGGGATAGTGATTCCTTGCCGCGCCAAATGGTCGAACGGCTACCGACCGTCTTGTGGTCGACGGACTGCGAGCTGCGGGTTACCTCGGCCTTTGGGGCGGGCCTGGTCGCTTTGAGCCTGCGGCCCGACCAGTTCGTGGGAATGACGTAAGAACGGTGCTTCCAGATCGAGGACCCCAACTCTCCGTTTCTCGCCGCTCATCGCCGCGCTGCGGGGCGAGTCCGCCCAATTCGAACATGATTGGGCAGGCCAGATGGTCAACAGGAGAAGAGCCGTGGACTTTTTCGAAAAGCCCTTCGGAGCCGAGGAGTTCATCGGCAGCATCCGGACGGCCATCGAGGCCGACGAGGCAAGCTGGCGGCACCGCTCTAGTGTCGCTGAGGGCCAAGTGAAAGGGGCCGAATGATGGAAGACCCAATTCAAGAAACGGGAATCGATGCTGTCCGTGATACTGTTTGGGGCACACACTGCTGCCTCTTCTATCAGTCCGCTGAGGATTTGACTGACGTTCTGGTGCCGTATTTCAAGGCAGCGCTGGAGAATAACGAGTTCTGCATGTGGGTCACATCAGAACCTTTGACGGTGGAGGATGCCAAAGGCTCGCTAGAGGGGGCGGTAAACAACCTGAGTGACTTTCTCGATAAGGGACAGATAGAGATCCTCGACTACAGCCAGTGGTACACCAAATCCGGCATGTTTGAAGCCCATAGAGTGTTGCAGGGCTGGGTCGACAAAGAGAACCAAGCGCTGAAAAAGGGCTACGATGGGCTCCGCCTTACCGGGAACACGTCTTGGCTCCAGGGAGCCGATTGGAAGGACTTCATCGATTATGAGGCAGCGGTAGACCGCGTCATCGGCGAACATCGCATAATCGCCGTTTGTACTTATTCTCTTGATAGATGTGGAGCACCTGAACTCATCGATGTGGTCTCGAACCACCAATTCGCCCTTATCAGGCGAGCGAGCAGTTGGGAAATGATTGGAAGCGGTGAGCGCAAACGAGCGGAGCAGAGATACGAAGATCTCGTACAAAGAGAAAAAGATATCATTTACACTCTCGACGACAAGGGGACCTTTACCTGTGCCAATCCGGCGGTGGAGACGGTCTTGGGCTATAGGCCGGGAGAGCTACTCGGCAAGAATTATATGGTCTTGGTCCCTCAAGAACTGCGGCAGAAAACGGGAGCTGATTTCCATAAGCTGCTCAGCACAGGAGAAATAACTGCTGAGACCGTGTTGCTCGACAAGAAAGGACGACCCCACTTTGTGGAATACAGTTCTACGGTCATTAGAGAAGGCGACGGAGTTGTGGGAACAAGAGGCATCGCGCGGGATATCACCGAGCGCAAGCGGGCGGAGGAAGAGTTGCGGAGTTCGCGAGGTTTCCTGCAAAGGGTCATCGACGCCGTCCCGGGCGCCACGACGGTGATCGACCGCGACTACCGTGTGGTTCTGGCCAATCGAGCCGCGCGGGAGATTGCCGCCGGGAGAAACCTGGCCCTCAAACACCTGAGATGTCACCAGCTCTTCCACTGCCGTGACACTCCGCGTAAGGGGCTTGCGGACCTGTGCCTCCTGGAAGAGGTTGCTGCGACGAAGGCTCCGGTGGCCGTCACCCACATACACTATGATGCCGACGGCAACCAGGCCTTCGTGGAGATTAGCGCGGCTCCCATTTTCGACGCGGCCGGCGAGGTAGTCCAGATTATCGAGGTCCACCGCGACATCACCGAGCGGAAGCAGATGGAGGAAGCGTTGCGAGAAGCCAAGGACTACACCGACAACATCATCAGGTCAATGGCCGACATGCTGCTGGTCGTCTCGCCGGATGGCAGAATTGCCACGGTCAATCAGGCAGCCTGTGACTTGTTGGGTTATCCAGAACATGAGCTGGTTGGGCAACCTGCAAGCTTGCTATTCGAAGAGGAGGAGGAAGAAGAAGAAGAAGAAGAAGAAGACACCACCCAGCTTGTTGTGTCTCAGCATCTCCTGCCTTTCAAGCGGACAGTGCTCCGCCGTCTGGTAAAAGAAGGTTCGTTCAGCAATGTTGAGAAATCACTTCTTTCTAGGAGTGGCAACAGGATTCCGGTGCTTCTGTCCGGGTCCGTTATGCGAGATGACGAAGACAAGATTCGGGGAATCGTGTACCTCGCTCTGGACATGACCGCGCGCAAACGGGCAGAAGAAGCGGCGGACGAGACACAACGGCAGTTGATCGAGCAACAGCGGCTTGAGAAGGAGCGCGTCGAGGCTGAGCTTGAGAGAATCCGGGAAAAACTGGTTAGAAAGACCCGGCTGGCGGCCGTAGGGCAAGTCTCGGCAAGCATCGCTCACGATCTTCGCAATCCGCTCAGTTCGGTCCGCAATGCGGCCTACTATCTGAGGCGTATCCTTCCAAACGATAATCCCCGGGTCGCTGAGTTCCTGGGGGTCATCGATGAGGAGATCCGGGCCGCGGACCGCATCATCAGCAATTTGTTGGAGATGACCAAGGCCAGACAGCCCGCCAGACAGACGGTGAACTTGGCCCGGCTCGTTACCGAGGTGTTCAACCGGACCGGGAAGCCCGGCGGAATCCAGTGTCGGATCACGACGGATCCCGACCCTTTCGAGCTAAGGGCCGATGCGGGCCAATTGCGGCAACTGATAGGCAACTTGCTGCAGAACGCGATCGACGCAATGGGAGCACAAGGTGAGTTCATCGTAGAAGCCGCCCGCGGCGCCGCCTACGATACGATCGTGATTCGCGATACTGGTCCGGGCTTCGCCCGCAGAGTCCGCGAGCACCTGTTCCAGCCCCTGGTTTCCACGAAGACCAAAGGCACCGGGCTAGGGCTCACTAGCTGCCGCCGGATCGCCGAGAGGCACGGAGGAACCATCGACGCAACGGATCACGAAGGGCCGGGTGCAGCTTTCGAAATCCGGCTGCCACGATGATTAGTTGTATTTGACATCTGGAGACCGAAACGATGCCAAACGCCGACAGCAGCACGAACTCGGGACGAGTCCTCATCGTCGACGACGAGAAGAATATGCGGCTGACGCTCGCGGCGATCCTTCGCGACGAAGGTTATCACGTGGATTCCGCAGCCACGGGAGAAGAGGCGATCGAGTTGTGCTCAAAACAGGGCTACGACATCGTGCTCATGGACGTACGCATGCCCGGCATCGACGGCGTAGAGGCCTTCCGGCGGATTCGACGTCATCAGGAGGGCGTCCGCGTCATTTTTATGAGCGCCTACGGTGTTGAAGCCCTCAAAGAGGCTGCGCTCGAAGAGGGCGCGATCGCGTTTCTCGCAAAACCGCTGGACGTGGAGAAAACGGTCGCCCTAATCAGAGACGTCAAGGAGACGGCCATCTTGGTGGTCGAGAATGAAGAGGAGACAGCCGGGCTTCTGAGTGTGAAGCTCAAGGAACAAGGGTACTGGGTCACCGTCACCAAGTCGCCGCACGACGCCCTGGAACTTGTCGAACAGATCCGATTCGACCTGATATTTGTTGACGTGGATCTGCCCGCCATGAACGGGTTGGAGCTCTACCTGGCCATCAAGCAGATCACGCCTACTGCTGTGGCCATCAT
>CAZUAM010000590.1:0-4544 GCA_964618095.1 uncultured Planctomycetaceae bacterium
AAGTGACTCCTATGTACTGATACCTGAGTGACTCCAATGTACTGATACTTGCCCAATAGGGGTTGGGGGAGAGAGGCTGGGGGACGGGGATTAGAAGAATGGACGTTACTGTTTTCTATGCTTGGCAGGATGATCGGCCCGGGAAGTGTAACCGCCGATTGATTCATGATGCCGCCGAGGCGGCGTGTAAGCGGATTACGGACGATCCTGCGAACGACTTCGAGGTGAGGCTGGATCAGGACACGGCGGGCAGGCCGGGGATGTGCGACATTCCCAACACGATTCTGGAGAAGATCAGAGACTGCGACGTGCTGCTGGCCGACCTGACCTTTGTCGGAACCACCGATCCAGAGGTCACGCCTCGGAAGCAGATCCCCAACCCGAATGTCCTGATGGAACTTGGCTACGCAGTCGGCTGCAAGGCGACGGACGAATCGGACGGCTTCGACCGAGTGATCGGCGTGATGAACGTCACATACGGCAAGCCTGAAGAGCAGATGTTCGACATCAAGCGGCGTCGGCCCATCAGTTATGAGCTCCCGGAAGGAAGCGACAAGGAGCAGGTGCAGCGTGCCAGGAAATCATTGAGCAAGGACACCGAGAATGCGCTGCGGACGATCCTGAATGAGGCCGTCTTGCCGGCCGAAGGGGAGGCCGGGGCAAAGCGCTTCCAGGACATACGGGACCAGTTTGAGGAATCAGTGAAGGATGGATCATTTTTCGGCATTTTCCGCAAAGACGGCGCGCTGGCGATTAGCCTGATTCCACATCGTTTGCAGCCATTCGACCATTCGGCGATTCAAATGGTCCCCATGGTCCCACCCGGTTTTCGGAGCGGCACGCCCATGATAAAGGGGAAGTACGTACTTTGCGTCGCGGAGGCTGACATTCCGACGGGTGTCTCTCGGGCTGTGACGGCGCGCGAAAAAGGGCGTTGTGCAATTAGCGCAGTTGCTCAGGACGGTTTTGTGGTTGGGGTCAACACTTCCATCTTGATGAAACGCGTCGAGCAGGGCGGATCGTGGTTCGAAGGGACGGCGTTTCACAGAGAGAAGAAGTCCTTTTCATCAAAGGCGTTTGAAGAGGCGGTGGTGAGAGCCGTTGCGAATTACTCCGCGGTCTTACGGAACCTGAATGCGTCACCCCCCTTGACTCTAGGTATATCGCTTCTTGGAGTACGCGGCTACTATATGCTTGCCGACGACCGACGGATAGGAAACGCCCTTGACCACGCAGATGAGGTTGTTGCGGAAAACGTCACGATCCAAGAATTCAGCGACATCACAACCTATGAGCCCACCTCCAATGTGCTCAGGAAGACCTTTGATTACATCTACAGAGAATTTGGGTGTTCGGGTTCCCCCTACTACGACATCAGCGGTAAGTGGCAAGGCCCATGGACGCTGCAGTAAGCACAGCCAGGGCTCTGTTGTTTGCGTGCGCAGTGGATCGAGGTGGAACACTTGGCGTTTACATTGGACAGCTATCGTGACTTGAAGGTTTGGCGGCTGGGAATCGAGTTGACCGAGGGGCCCCCGGCGTCATCGGCGGCGGCTGAGTGGGAGTCATATCCCTGATCCCCGACATCTGGCCGCTGCGCGGAGCCCCTGGCCCCCGATCCAGAGAGCGACGCGGCACACCGGCTTTCCTCTTGCCGGACATCTTGCTAGAATTGAGTAATGCAACCAACCTTAGAAAAGCGGCATATCGAGGTCACACCGGGCGTTTGTGGCGGCCGGGCTCGGATTGCCGGCCACCGGATTCGCGTCCAGGATGTCGTGCTCTGGACTGAGCAGGGCCAATCCGCGGACCAGATCGTGGCCGACTTCCCACAGCTCTCGCTGGCCGACGTGTACGCCGCGCTGGCGTACTATCACGACCATCGTGAGGAAACCGACGGGCAGATCCGGGAAGACGACCAGTTCGTTGCCCAAATGAAGGCCCAAAGCGGCCCAGGAATCCTGGACAGGCTCCGAGGGAGCGGCGCCCGTGGAGATTCGCTACCATCTTGACGAGCACGTCGAGCGGGGATTGACCGATGTAACTGCCACATTACATTCTTCTTTTCTTGCTTGGCTTATTCGTCGTGTTTGCGCTGTGCCTTGCACTCGGAAGGTTGCAGCCGTACCTCACGGCGATGGTGCTTCTTCCCTATGTGATAATCGTGGCCTGCCTCGTCAAGAGTCCCGTAGTGAAACGCGCTCTTATCTGGGGTCCGGTACTCGGAACCTGCTTGTTCTTGGCCGTTGGTGTCAGTATCTTGAGCGTAACGTTGCAACCAACATTTGTGCCGCACTGGGAACCGCGCCCGATTTCCGTGCTAACCGTCCAATATGCCGCGCCGATCGGCGGATTCGTAGGCGGTGTCGTAGGGCTGCTCGTGGCGGCCACCCTCAACTCGAGACGTGGGAAGGCACGGTGCCGTTCTGCGGCCGGGGAACAGACCGGCGAGTGCCGCACACGATAGAAGCCGAGCCGCGGCTCCCCCGAACCGCGCAGCCGTACGACGCACCGTCACAGAGAAGCCTTGGATGCTGAACTCCGAATCCCAGCGCCTTCGCCGATGCCTCCCATTCAACGACTACCCCAATCCCTGATCAACAAGATTGCCGCCGGCGAGGTGGTCGAGCGGCCGGCCAGCGTGGTCAAGGAGCTGATGGAGAACGCGGTGGACGCCGGGGCCACGCGGATCGACGTGGCCGTTGCCGGCGGGGGCGCCGAGATGGTTCGGGTGGTCGATAACGGGTGCGGCATCCCGGCCGATGAGCTTCCGCTGGCCGTGGCCAGCCACGCCACGAACAAGCTTGCCGAGGCCGACGATCTGTTTCGCGTGGCCACGCTGGGGTTTCGGGGCGAAGCGCTGGCCTCGATCGCCGAGGTCAGCCGCTTGACCATCCGCAGCCGGACCGCCGAAAGCCAGGGCGGTGCGCAGCTCGAGGTGCCCGGCGGCAAGGCGGGCGAGGTGGTCCCCTGCGGTTGTCCGGTGGGAACGGCGGTCGAGGTGCACAACCTCTTCTTCAACACCCCGGTCCGCCGGAAGTTCTTGCGCAGCAGGCAGACCGAGTTCGGCCACCTGGGTGAGGCGTTTACGCGAATTGCCCTGGCCGTGCCGTCCGTTCACTTCACTCTAAGACACAACGATCGGGAGGTGTTCGAGCTGCCGGCAAGCGACGGCTGGCTCGAGCGGATCGCCCGGTTTTTTGGCCGCGAGCTGGCCGAGGGCCTGATCCCGGTGGAGAGTATCGAGGGCCCGGTGCGGCTGGGCGGCTACGTGGCCCGCCCGACACACAGCCGCAGCAACAACCGCATGCAGTACTTGTTCCTCAACGGGCGGCACATCCGCGATCGGGCGCTTCAGCACGCCTTGGGCGAGGCGTATCGGGGGCTGCTGATGACGGGCCGCTTTCCGATCGCGTTCCTGATGCTCGAGATGCCTCCGGAGATGGTCGACGTGAACGTGCACCCGACCAAGCTGGAGGTGCGGTTCCAGGATTCCGGCCGGCTCTACAGCCAGTTGCTTTCCACGCTCCGCGGCAAGTTCCTCAGCACCGATCTGACCGTGCACGTACAGCCGGCCGACCAGCGCGATCCCAGCGGTGGGCACGACGAGGCCCGGGCTGCCCAGTTGCGACGGGAGTTGGTCGACTGGGCCAAGGGCAAGGTTGCCTCGTGGGGCACTGAGGGCGAGGCCGGTTCGGAGTCGCCGGTCCGCAGCGCATTCGAGCTGGAACGATCTGCGGACAGCCCCCGGCCGCTGGAACTAACGCAGTTGGAGCGGAGTTGGACTCCCCCGGGCGACGTTTCGGGGGATCAGTCCGGCCAGTCGCCCGGCGGGCCTGCGGAAGTTCTGCCGCTGACGTCCGCGGGTCGATCGGCTCCGGCCCTGCAAGTCCACAACCGCTATTTGGTGGCCGAGACCGAAGAGGGCGTGACGATCATCGACCAGCACGCCTTGCACGAGCGGATCCTGTACGAGCAGTTGCGCTCGCGGGTGATGTCCGGGGTGGTCGAGACCCAGAACCTGCTGGTCCCTGAGCCGGTCGATCTGAGCGCCGCCGAGGCGGCCACCGCCTTGGAGCACCGCGAGCTGCTGGGGCAACTGGGCATGAAGATCGAGCCCTTCGGGGGCGACACGGTGTTGGTGGCCGGCTACCCGGCGATGCTGGCCAACCTCAGTCCCGTCGAATTGCTGCACGAGCTGTTGGAGCAACTGCTCACTGGCGGGAGGGCCCCCGACCGCCGCGACTTGCTGGACGAGTTGTTGCACGCGATCGCCTGCAAGGCGGCGATCAAGGCGGGCGACCGGCTGGCGCCGGAGGAAATTGCCGCGCTGCTGGAGCAGCGTCACCTGGTAGACGATCCCCACCACTGTCCCCACGGCCGCCCGGCCGCGTTGGTCTTCACCCGAGAGGAGTTGGACAGGCAGTTCAAGAGGGGCTAGGGATTTGGGATTGGGGATTTGGGATTGGGGATTTGGGATTGGGGATTTGGGATTTGGGATTGGGGATTTGGGATTTGGGATTGGGGATTTGGGATTTGGGATT
>CAZUAM010000591.1:0-4531 GCA_964618095.1 uncultured Planctomycetaceae bacterium
TCCATCACGGAGAGATCAACACCCAGGGCAGCAACCTGGTCGTTTCTGCCAGGAACCGGGAGCCGGTCGCCAGCCGGGTGCTGCAACTGGGGCCCGGCGATTTCTGCCGCCTGGCGTTCCAGACCATCAAGGGGCAGAAGATCTACGAGGTCTTCTACGGCGGTGACCCGCCCGGCGGTGGGCGGGCATGGCATCCGCACATACCCCCCACCGCGCAGGCCCCGCCGCCCTGGACCAACCGGGACGGACTGTTGCTGGAGACGCGGCACTACAAGCAGTGCAACCTGCGTAGCCTGGACTCGGTCCGCAAGGCGTTCGACTCCTCGAAGCCCTTCGGCAGCGACTACGTCGACGCCGTCAGTCACTCGCGGAATCCGTTCTCATTGAAGCCCCTTCCCTTCCTGAGTCACTACAGCGGCTATCTTCACGTTCCGTCGATGGGGACCTACGGGTTCATGACCTCCAGCCAGGATTGCAGCTTCCTGTTGATCGACGGCAAGCAGGTGGTCTCGGCACCGGGGCGTCACGGGCCCGTGTACCGGGCGCGACGGGGCAGCCGCAAGGACGTCCGGCTCCCCGCCGGGCCGCACAGGTTCGAATACTACCACGCGGCTGCCGGCCCCAACGCGATCATGGCCGCCGCCTGGGAGGTCAATCCGCCAGAGAGCAAGCCGGCCCCGAAACCCATCCCCAGCGAGGCCTTTCGCACCGGGTCGGTTGGGCGGTTGCCGGCCAGCCGCGTGGAGCTGCGGACTACGCGGCTGGTACCCGACTTCCTGGTCACCATCGCCGGCGACGTGCCCTTGCCCGACAACGAGCTGCCGCTCATCGGTGTCCTCTTCCGGGACAATTCGCCCCAGGCACTGACGCTGACGCGTAGACCGCACTGGGATTTTGGCGACGGGCAGACCGGCGACAAGCTGGACGTGGACCACGTCTATCTGCGGCCGGGCGTCTACACGGTGAAGCTGGCGCTGAAGCTCGGCAGCAGGGTCGTGGAGATGACCAACCGCGTCAGCGTCGATCGGCCCGCGCTGACGCACAAGGACAGCGGCAAGCTGCACAAGCTGGACGAGTACCTGCCGGCACTGAAGACCTACAATCCGCGGACGCTCGACGCGGTGGCGCTGCGGCAGTTGGTCCTGGCCTACGAGGCCAAGGCCCTGGCGCTGGAGGTGGAAGCGAAGGAGGGAAGCCCCTCCGGCGCGGAGGAGTACATCGCGCTGGCAGTGGCGGCGGGCAAGGTGGCGTTTCTGGAGCCCTCGGACGCGCGGGGCGCCGAAGACCTCTACAAGCTGGCGGCGCTGGTCGGGCCGATGGCCCGCGACCGGTTGGGCGATTCGCAGTTGGCCGCACGGATCTGGCAGGGGGCCGCGGGCAGGATCAACCTGGGCGCCTTGAAGGGCCAGTGTGCAACCAGGGCGGCCGACGTGGCCGTCAACGATCTGCTCGATGCGGCCGCCGCCAAAAAGCTGCTGGATACGGCCACCACCGCCTTGCGCGGCACCACCAAAGGACAGGCCGCCAGCGAGTTGCAGCGCGTTTGGGGCGACTATTACGCGCTCGGCGGCAACGGTCAGGCCGCCCGAAAGGCATACAGCCAGGCCGAACGGGTCCTCGGCTCCACCCGCAGCTTTGCCCAGCGAACGGCCTGGCGCGGGGCCCACAGCCGCTCGACGGAGGCGTTTCTCAGGCAGGGGGAGCACCAGCGGGCGGCAGCCCAGCTCAGGGTGTGGCAACGCGAGTTCCCCAGCGAAAAGATCGACGGTTACCTGACACTGATCTATGCCCGCTACTTCGCCGCGCGCAAGCTGTACGCCCAGGCCGTCTCCCAGGCCGAACAGTTGCAGGCGGTCAACGCGGATTCGCCCTACGTGGACCGGCTCCTGTTGTTGGCCGCCGATTGTGAAGTGAAACGGGGCCGGGTCGATCGGGCCCTGGCCACGTTGCACTCGCTGTTGAAAGACTACCCCGGCAGCCCCTTGGTGCCCGTGGTCAAGAAGAACATCGCCCGGCTCGAAGCCGAGAAGACGAACTGAACTGTGGGAAGCGATGGGACGTGGAAAAGTTGCCCTGTTCGCCCTGGTTCCCACGCAGAGCGTGAGAACGAGAGCGAAGGAAGTTGTCTTGTTTCCAGGCCGACGTAAGGTGTCAATCATGAGAGTCGTGTGGTCGAACGTTGCGCTGCTGGTCCTGTGCCTGGTGTTCCTTATGGGACCAACGGGCATCGAGGCGGCCACGCTGACCGTCGACCTGGGCGACTCGCAGGGCGTAACGCTCGTCGGCGCGCTAAAGCGCTGGGACCAGGATGGAAACCCGCGCCGGCCGGTCGATCCCAAGGCCAAGATCGACGCCCCGCACCTGGACGCCAAGGCCACGCACGCCGGCCACAACCGGTGGGTCTTCCAATACCTACCGTCGGGCAAATACGACCTCTTGATCTTGGCCCGGGAGCCGGCAGCAAAGAGCCCTCTGCGGATCGAAGGCTGGCACTATCCTCCGGTGCTGGAGTTTGATCCCTTCTTTCCGCCCCGCGCCACGACCAACGACCAGACTCGCAAGTTCATTACCGACCATATCAAGACGGCGCGGCATTACGAGAACAAGGTGGTGCCGCTCTACATGGGCGGCGACAAACAGGCGGTCCGCGTGCTGGTGATGCTCGTGCGCGACAAGCCGACCAGCTACAAGCCGGGCGTCGGCACCATCCGCCACGAGATCTGGCAATACACCTACCGCTACGGCGGCTGGCAAAAGGAGAAGCGAACCAAGGTGATCGACCGGATCCTGCTGCCGGTCAGCGAGCTCCGCCGGTGGACCTGGCTGTGGGACGCCAGGCTCGGCGGCATCGAAGTGAAAGACTCGCCCGTCACGATCAAGTACCAACTGCCAAAACGATCGGACAAGAAGAAACTCCAGGGGTTGTATCCGTACTGACCCTCAGCCAGATCTTTGGGAGGACTCTCCGATGGGCTGCAAGTTTCTGCGTGGCTTGCTGCTGGTGACGTTTGTTTGGTGTTCGGCCGCGTCGGGGCTTCCCGAAGCCGAGGGGGCCGACCTGCGGGTAGCGACGTTCGTCTGTGACGCGACGCCGTCGGCGGGTGGGCATCCGCTGATTTGGGTCACTCCGCTCGAAACGGTGGAAGACCCCTTGCTGGCCAAGGGGATTGTGCTGGACGACGGCGCGGCGCGGTACGTGTTGTGCGCGGTCGATTGGTGCGGCCTGAGTAACTCGTCCCACTTGCTGTTTCGCAACAAGATCGCGGCGGCCGCGGGCACCGACGTCTCGCGGGTGGCGGTCCAGTGCGTCCACCAGCACACCGCCCCGTATACCGACGGCGACGCGCAGAGGCTGCTCAGCCGCGAGGAAGATCCACCGCGCTACGTGGACTTCGAGTTCCTCGATCAGGTGACCGACCGGCTGGCGGCGGCGGTGAAGAAATCGCTTGGGCAAGTCCGGCCGTTCGATTCTATCGGCACGGGCCAGGCCAAGGTCGAGCGCGTGGCTTCCACCCGGCGGGTTCCCGTCGAAGGCGGCAAGGTCCGCCCGCGGTGGAGCTCGTGCAAGGATCCCGAGCTGCGGGCGATGACCGAGGGGAAGATCGATCCGCTGCTGCGGACGAT
This sequence comes from uncultured Planctomycetaceae bacterium, assembly GCA_964618095.1. Lineage (GTDB taxonomy): Bacteria > Planctomycetota > Planctomycetia > Pirellulales > Thermoguttaceae > CAZUAM01. The sequence continues at coordinate 3,625 of CAZUAM010000591.1, forward strand.
CACCCTGGCCCGGGGCGAGAGGCCCCTGGTGCGGATGCACTATTACGCCACCCACCCGCAGAGCTTTTACGGTGATCGGCGGGCCTCGAGCGACGTGCCGGGGCTGGCTCGCGAGAGACTCCAGCGCAGGGAGAAGGTCTTCCAGATCTACTTTACCGGTTGTGCGGGCGACGTGACGATGGGCAAGTACAACGACGGCTCGCGCAGCGCCCGCAGTGAGCTGACCGACCGGCTGTACGCCGCGATGGAGGCCTCGGCGGCCTCGACCCGACTGGCACCGGCCGGTCGGCTAAGGTGGCGCAGCGCTGCGTTGTCGCTGCCGCCCAGAACCGACGCCGGCTACACGGTTGACGAGAACCGGGCCACAATGGCCGACCCAAAGCAGGACGCCGTAGCGCGGGTCCGGGCCGCCACCCGCGTGGCTTTTGCCCAGCGGATCGAGCGCCCGTTGGAGCTGAGCATCTTGCAGATCGGTGAGGTCCGGATTCTGCACCTGCCGGGCGAGTGCATGGTGGAGTTTCAACTGTTCGCCCAGCGGCTGGTGCCGGAGGGGTTCGTGGCGGTGGCCGCATACGGCGACCTCGCCCCGGGGTACATCTGCACCGAGCGCTCGTTCGCCGAAGGAGGCTACGAACCGACCGCCTCGCGGGGCGGCCCCAGGTCGGAGGTGGCACTGAAAAAGGGGATTCGCCTGTTGCTGGGGGACAAGTAGGCGATGGCCGACGCGATTGCGTACCCGACGGCGCTGGAGTGATCCGGCCGGCCCCTCTACCGTGGGCGGGAACCGGTTCCGGCGCCGGCGAAGTCGAGCACAACCTGGTGGGTCTGCCGAGGGCCGGGTGCCTTTTTTTTGGGGTCTTCGCCAGAATCTGTGGGTGAATTCATGGCGTTTTGGTGAGTTGGGGTT
>CAZUAM010000592.1:0-4522 GCA_964618095.1 uncultured Planctomycetaceae bacterium
AAGCCTCGCGGGAAAAACAATGGGAGGCGAAGGGGGCCAACTCATAAGAACCGGTCCGAACCACCGGCTGGTGCCCAGCCACAGATGCTCGCCGTCAAAGGTCAGCCCCGAGGCGTCGAAATCGCCAAAGGAGACATCCGCGAGCGTCCAGATGTCCAAGACATCCCCAGCCGTGCTCAATTGATAGATCTGATGCCCCCCGTGCGCGACTGTCCAGAGTGACTCTCCATCCCAAGTCAGCCCGGCCGTAGGGCCCGCGTCCGGCGGCAATGAAAAGGAACCGAGGACGCTCATATCGCTTGGATCCATTCGGAGGAGTTCCTTGCGGTACGGGTCCACCAGCCACAACGAGCTGCCGTCCCACGCGGCGCCGCTGACGGCGCCGTCGGGACTGTGGGGCAATTCGAAGCTCTCCAGCAAGCTCCCGTCAGGCGCCAACCGATGGATGTAGTCGGGAGCGTCTCCGCCCGGCGGATACGGACCGCCCCCGGGATAAACCTCGGCCATCCATAGCGAAGAGCCGTCCCACGCCGCCCCAGACATCCAGAACGGCTGAACCGGCGTGAAGGAAACGGCCGAACCGTCGGCAGGATCGAGCTGGTAACGCCTCCAATGGACGAAGGAGTCCCCAAACTGGCCATCGAGATGTGCCCAAAGATGCTGGCCATCCCAGGCAAGATCGTAAACGCAGTCAGTCCCCGCCGGCACCCCAATGGTCCGGACGATCCGCAGCGTGCCGGCCGCGCCATATTGGCTGCACATTCCCAGTCCGAGCATAGCAGGGACGAGAACAAGCAACCGATTCACTTGCAGGCCTTTCATGGCACGGGTCCTCCCGTATGTTCTGATGGAAACCACACCTTCACCCTTTTTTTGGCAAATCACCCGCGATCTAAAACGTTGCCCCGGCAAAGCCCCGTTGGATGGGTCAGCTTAACCGATAGCTGTGACAACTGTATGTCACCGCCGCTGGATTCAGAGAGGAGTTTCCGCCCGCGGTCAGCAGCAAACCAGCCTCGAGCGGCGCCTCTTACACCTGCGGCCCGGGAGCGCCCCGGCGCGGAAAGGATCAGTGGCATGGGCGGCAAGCCTTTCATGCGTGTCCCCTTGGCGAATCGGGCGACCTCAAATCAAAAAATCAAAGGCATCAAAACGCCCCGGCGGAGATGTGGCGAAATCTCGATCTGCGATCTACCCCCGTCAGATAACCCTCACGGTAAGCACTTAGGAGCGGTCCTGTCAAGGCGTTTTTGACCCTTCCCGCCGAAAATGACAAATCGGTACTGTAGAGGGGTCCGGCTCTCCCGCCTTAGCGGCCCCAGGTAATCGTCCCGGCAGAGGTCAGCGGCACAAGGGCCCGCACTTCGATGTTGGCCCTCCAGGAAGATGGACACTAAAATCTAAGGACTGACCCCTTTTCTTTCCCCGTAGATTCAGACTTTTTCGAAACCTCGTCGATTTGCCAGTCAAGCTACTTAGCCACATAGCTCGTCCTCCTTGGAAGGGGTAGTCAGTGAAACACGCACTCGTACTACCACATGGTGCGAGAATACATTCTCGCTTACCAGCCGCCTTAACACGTTTCTAGGAGTTGCCGGTGCCCGCATAGCGTCAGCGCACCTTCACTCCGAGGTTTCAGGGAACCATGCTCTTGCTGCGGGGGCCTGGCGACGGCGTCTCCAAAGAGACGCCAAGAGGCCCGCAACTCCGGCTGCCAAGAGACCGAGCGTGCCCGGCTCCGGAACGGCGAGCTGCAATATTCTGCGGGTGCCGTTGTCGAGAATCCAGAGGTGCTGCCCGTCGTACGTTATTCCCCAGGGGTCCACCCCCCCCGCATCCCATGCGTCGGTTACGTTGCCGGAAGGGTCCATCTGGTAGATCAAGCGGTCGATGCCGTCCACGCACCAGAGCGAGCTACCGTCCCACGTTAGCCCCCGGGGCTCCGGGCCCGGCGAGTCAAACAACGAGATCACACTCATGTCGCCCGGGTCTATCTTCATGATCTTGCCGTGCTTCAAGTCGGAAACCCAGAGATGCGTACCGTCGGATGCCAATCCTCCCGGCATCGCGTCGGGACTGAGCGGCAACACGAAGGTCTCCGCAAGTTCCCCGTTGGCCGAAAACCTGTGGATGCGGTCCACGGCGATATCAATCGGAAGGTCGATGACCGCTGAGTGCGTCGCGATCCAGAAACTTTCTCCGTCCCAAGTGAACCCTCTTCGATTAGCAGAGATCGGATCGACGTGCCGGATCCAGGCGGTCTGTGATCCGTCCGACGGATCCAGCCCGAAGCTGCTTTCGGGAAATGGGATCCCCTCGATTGAGTATCCCTTTTGCACCGGAGTTGCCCAGAGAAGGGTCCCATCCCAGGTGATGTCCGTGCCGTATATGAACACGATCGGAAACTCGATGGAATGAATCATTGTGAGTTCGCCCGCGCCTGCCGTCGGGCCGAACCACGTCAACCCGCCTAGACACGTGGATACTGCGGCCAGGATTATCTTTCTCATGATTCAATCTCCCCGCCAAAAAACGGGCTTAACTTGCGGGCGCGACAAGAGAACAACAACACGCTCGCGCAACCGACCGCCGTCAGCCCGAGCGTACTCGGTTCCGGCACGGGCGTGGCAATGAAGCCGTGCCTTCCGTATTCTCGCGCCCAGTAGTATCCAACAATCTGCCCCTCGTCGTTGAGTCCCAGCGCTGCCGTGTGTTCGGCGCCGGGAAACCGGATGGTGGTATAGTCCGATCCGTCGAGGAAGAAGCCCACGGAGTAGTCGTCGATTCCATTATTGGGCTCCCACCAGCCGACGACCTCGCCGGCGTTGTTGACGTCCGTCACTGAAACGGACGCCAAGCCAGCGCGGATCAAGTTGAAGCCATCCACGTCGTGGGTGAATCCGGTCCAGTGCCCGGATATCTCGCCGTCTATCCCTGGCGGCTCGCCCTCATAGGTGCGTCCTGCCACGATACCGCCATCATTGAGTCCGAGCCCTTCGGTACGGTGTGTATCGGGCACAGTGAGCGGGGAATAGTCTTCTCCGTCGAGGAGAAAGCCGTGCGCCCCTTCCGCAACACCAAGGATGCCCGTGATCTGGCCCTGGTTATTGATGTCCTCGGCCTCCAGGATCGTGCCGCCCGGGAGATCGAGAGTTGTATACTCCCCATGATCAAACAGGTAACCATGCTGGCCTAGCAGGAATGGGAACGACCCGTAGGAGCCAACGATCTGACCTGTGTCATTGATTCCGTTCGCCATCGTGGTCTTGGCGCCCGGAAAGGTCAGCGTGGTATACGTCTCGCCGTCGAACACGAAGCCGAAGCCTGCGCCGTCGCGAACAAACGTTCCGACCACGTGGCCATGGTTGTTGATTCCGTTTATCTGCGTGCTTGTCGCTCCCGGAACGTCCATGGTCTGAAACACATAGGAGACGCCCACACACTGTGCGGGACCAAGTACGATTGCGAGCAAGGCACCCAGCAGACTCACGAGCCAAGGTCTGTGTTTCATGAGACCGTCTCCTTATGCATCTTCGTGCACGTGGCAGAAGGGTTACCAAATCACCCGCGATCTAAAACGTTCCCCCGGCAAAGGCGCGTTGGATGCCTCAGCTTAACCGATAGCTGTGACAACTGTATGTCACCGCCTCTGGATTCAGACAGGAGTTTCCACCCGCCGTCAGCAGCAAACCACCGTCGAGGGGCGCGTCTTGCACCTGCGGCCCGGAAGGGCCCCGGCGCGGAAAGGATCAGTGCCGCCTGCGGCAAGCGTCTCATGCGTGTCCCCTTGGCGAATCGGGGGACCTCAAATCAAAAAATCAAAAACATCAAAACGCCCCGGCGGAGATGTGGCGAAATCTCGATCTGCAATCCAGCCCCGCCAGATAACCCTCACGGTAAGCACTTACGAGCGGTCCTGTCAAGCGGTCTGCGGCCCTTCTTCCGAGGAAATGGCAAATCGGTACTGTAGAGGGGTACGGCTCTCCCACCTCAGCGGGCCCAGGCAATCGTTCCGGCAGAGGTCAGCGGCACAGGGGCCTGTCCCTAGATGTTGGCCCTCCAAGAAGAGCGACACTAAAATCTAAGGACTGACCCCTACCCCGGCGGCGTGCTCAGAGATACTCCGCGAACAGCTCCCGGCTGGGGCGGGGGATCACGATTTCGGAGACCAGCAGGCCGCGGCGGCGGGCCTCTTCGGCGGCCGTCTGCACGCCGGCCCGCACGTCGGCCACGCTGCCGGTCATCAGACACAGGCCCTTGCCGCCTAAGGCCATGGCCACGTGGAGCCGGAACAGGGTCACCCGGGCGGCCTTGGCCGCCGCGTCGGCGGCCGCGATCGCGCTGGTGCCGCTGAAGGTCTCGACCACGCCCAGCGCGCCGCTCTCGTCCGGGCCCAGCACCACGGACTGGCCCAGGGCGGGGAAGACCGACTCGTGGACGTTGGGGATCAGCAGGTGGTCGATGATCGCCTCGCCGGCCGTGGCCAACCCGGCCTGGATCGCCGCCTCGACGTCGCTGACGG
>CAZUAM010000593.1:0-4515 GCA_964618095.1 uncultured Planctomycetaceae bacterium
CCGAGCGGAAGCTGGCCGAGGTGCTTACCACGCAGCAGGTCGCGGCGTGGCGGGCGCTCAGCGGCACCGGGGGGGGCCGAGCTCCCGGACCTGGCCCGGCGGAAGGCGGCATAGCAGCCCCTCCCGATCCGTCGGATATCTTCGGGAAAGAGCCACCGACCGTCCCGGACCAGGCGGTTCAGGAGTCTCCTGAGGAACCGCCGCCCGAGGGCACCGATAAACCTCCGGCCGAGCCGGCCGAAGGACCCCCGCCCGAAGCGGCCGAGGCCCCTGCGGTGACGCCGGGCATGCTGCGGTTCAACTTCAAGGCCCATCCGTGGGCCGAGGTCCTGGAGTGGTTTGCCGAGAAGGCGAACTTGTCGTACGTGCCGGACTTCGCGCCGCAGGGCACCTTCAACTACATCGACCCCAAGGAGTACACGCCGGCCCAGGCCATCGACCTGTTGAACAGGGTCCTGTTGTTCAAGGGCTACACCCTGGTGATTAGCGAGCGGATGTTGTTTCTGGTGAACGTGGAAGAGGAGATTCCAGACGGCCTGGTGAAGCGGATCCGACTGGAAGAACTCGACGACAGGGGCGAGTCCGAACTGGTCAGCGTGGTGTTCAAACTCGACAAACTCACCCCGGATGAGGCCAAACAGGAAATTGGGGAACTCATCGGACCGTATGGCAAGATCGTCACCTTGACCAGGTCACAGCAGATTCGGGTTATCGAGACGGCCGGGGCCTTGCGGGACATCCGAGACGTGATCCAGAGGATCGAAGGTCCCGATGGGGTCTCCGGCAAGCGGTTGCAGACGTTCACTCTGAAGGCCCTCACACCCGAGGAAGCGCTGGCGGTGATGCGGCCGTTGTTCGACATCGACGAGGACAAGTTAGCCTCGGAAGACGGATCGATCCGGCTGGCGATCGATCCGGCGGGCAATCGCCTGCTGGCTACCGGCAGGCCGGACAAGCTCGACCAGGTGAAGGCGATTCTCGAGGCCGTGGACGTATCCGAGACGGGTGAACCGGGCGTGGGGACCGTCGATGAGGAGTTGCAACTGGTGATCTACCCGATCACCACTGCCGATCCGGAGTCGGTGCTGAAGGTGATGCAGACCTTGCTGGAGGGCGAGCCCGACGTCCGCCTGGCCACCGACCCGAAGACCGGCAGCCTGGTTGCCCTGGCCCTGCCCTCCCAACATGCCACGCTGATTCGGCCGACCTTGGAGCAATACGAGGGCAGCGCGCGGGTGATGGAGGTGATCCACCTGCGGGTGGTGGATCCGCAACTGGCCGTGTTGTCGATCAACAAGCTGTTCGGTGCCGGCGGCGAAAAGCCCAACCCCAACGCCCCCCAGGTCGACGCCGATCCGATCAGTCGGCTGTTGCTGGTCCGCGGTACGACCTCGCAGATCGCGGAGATCCGCACGCTGTTGGAGAAGATGGGCGAGACCGACACCATGCAAGGATCCGTTGCCGCCGGCGGCAGGAACGTGAGAATGTTGCAGTTGAACAGCCGGGCGGCCAGGCTGGCCCTGGAGCAGTTGCAGGAGTTCTGGCCGATGATGTACGGCAACCAGATCAAGGTGGTGACCCCCTCGGCGGTGATCCCGGGGATCCGTTCCCGCACGCCGGCTGGGAAGCTGGAGCCCGAGGAGCCGAAGCCCGACACTACCGTCCCCGTGCCGAAGAGGCCACGGCGCGGGCCGCCTGCCGGCGAAACCCTTCCGGCACCGAACAAGGCGGCGGGGCTGTCCGGTGGGGCCCGGGTGTTTTTTGCCGCACAGACGGTCGAGGCCGAGCCGCAGCCAGCGGATCCGGAACCCCAGCCCGATGATCCGGAGCCGCAGCCCGATGAGCCGGCACCCCAGCCCGATGAGCCGGCAGCAGAGCCACTGGAGCCGGCAGCGGAGCCTCTGGAGCCGGCAGCGGGGCCTCTGGAGCCGGCAGCGGAGCCTCTGGAGCCGGCAGCGGAACCGGAAGATGCACAAGGGCCGGCCGCGGAAGAACCGCAAACATCGCCCTCGGACGAACCGCAAGAGCGCGCCCCGATCGTCGTGACCGTGATGCCCGGCGGCGTGATGATCGCTTCGCAAGATATCGAGGCACTCGACGAGTTCGAACAGTGGCTGACCAAGCTGGTCGGCCCACAGGCGGCCGACGTTCCCTACCCGACGATCTTCTACCTGAAATATGCCAAGGTCGCCCTGGTGGCCCAGACGCTCGACCAGATCCTCGGCGGCGGCACCCTGGCCGAGACCGGCGGCTCCCGCGGCGGTTCGCTGGCCGGTGACCTGGCCAGCGCCGCGCTGGGCGACACGGCCGGTGGCATCATCGGCGCCATGCTGGGAGGGGGCGGCGGCACGATCACCCCCAGCGGGTCCGTCCGAATCACACCGGAAACAAGGCTCAATGCCCTGATCGTGCAGGCCAATGCGGCCGACCTGGACATGATCGAAAGAATCCTCGCAATCCTCGATCAGAAGGAAAGCCCCGAGGACATCTTGGTGACCCCCAAGTCCAGGATTATTCCGCTCTATTACACCCAGGCGGAACGGATCGCCGAGATGGTCAAGGAACTCTATAAGGAGAACCTGTCTACCGGCACCAGCGGCGGATCCGGCCGACCCTCGCCCGAGCAGATCATGCAGATGCTTCGCGGGGGCCGGGGAGGATCGAGTCGCGGCGGTTCCCGCCAGGGTGCGGCCCAAGAAGTCCAGAAGATGACGATCAGCGTGGACGTGCTGACAAATTCGGTGGTCGTCGCCGCCCCGGAGCCCCTGCTGACCGAAGTCGAGCAACTGGTCAGGAGTCTCGACCAGAAGGCCCTGGACTCGACCGACCAGGTGATCGTGACCAGGATGCTTCACAACACCAGTCCCACCGTAATCCAAGGCGCCCTTCGGGTATTTATGGGCGACTCGGTCCAGTTCGGCGGTGTGGGCGGGACGTCCAGGACCCGGACATCCTCGAGCAGGACTCCCACTTCGACGTCGCGATCTTCGGATGATGCCCGCCGGGCGATGTACATGGACATGATGCGGCGGCGGATGGAGATGGGAGGATCATCGTCCGGCCGCCCATCCTTCGGCGGCTCAACGGGCCGCGGGGGTCCTTCCAGCGTCCAGCCCGGCGGCGGACGGGGCAGCACGCGCGGAGGTGGAACGAGCGGCATGCGCGGCGGCGGACGGGGCAGCACCGGCGGCGGACGGGGAGGCCGAGGCGGATAGCCGTTGGCGTGGATAGGACGCGAGCGAGACCAAGGTGCTGGGGCCGGCCTGCCATCCGAAGCTTCTAGAGAGAGCACTGCCAACCCCCTGCGCACGAACCGATGAAACACACTGCTGGCTGCCGTCCGGCGGCCTTCGTGATGCTCATGCTCTTTCCGGTTGTGGCCGGTGCGGTCGCCGACGACCGGCCGCCGCCGCCGAAGCGCGAACTGCGCGACGTGATCGGCGTAACACACGTCAGCGGGGCCTATCACCTCACGGAAAAGGACTTTCTGGCCGAGGGTGCCGACCAGATCCTGGCGCTGGGCAGCCGGGTGATCAAGCTCTATCTGACCGTGCCGCCCGCAAGCAATCCGGCCCGGCGAGCGTACCCCTTCAATTCCCAATGGCCACGCACCCGGACGCTGGTCGAGCTGGCCCGGACGCCTTACTTCCGCTACGTGTTCAATAAGCCGTTTACGACCTATATCCTGACCACGTACGCGGCGGGCCGGGGTGAACATTACTGGCGGGAGGGGGTCACCGACGCGCAAGCCAGCGACGAGCAGCGACAGCTCTACCAGTTGGCCCGGCACCTGCTGACCGCGTATCGCGGCACGGGCAAGACGTTTGTGCTCCAGCACTGGGAGGGCGACTGGGCGATCCGCGGCGGCTTCGACCCCAAGACCGATCCCACGCCCCGGGCCGTCGAAGGGATGATCCGCTGGTTGGGCGCCCGCCAGGCGGGGGTCGATCGGGCCCGGGCCGAGCTGGGCCAGGACGGTGTGCGGGTGTTCCATGCGGCGGAAGTGAATCTGGTCAAGATCGCGCTGCGCGACGGGCGTCCGACCGTCAGCAACCAGGTCCTGCCGCACACGCGGGTGGATCTGGTCTCTTACTCGGCATGGGACACGCAGGGCGATCCGCAAGAGTTTCGGGCTGCGCTGGACTATATCGCCCGTCAGGTCCCCGACCGGGCCCCGTTCGGACACCGCAACGTCTACGTGGGCGAGTTTGGCCTGCCGGAAAACGACCGGCCCCTGCCCGAGGTCCAGCGAACCGTCCGCAACGTGCTGAGCACGGCGCTGGACTGGGGCTGCCCGTACGTGGTCTACTGGCAACTCTACTGCAACGAACTGCGCAGTGTGCCCACGGCAGATCGCCGGCCGGTCAAATCCAACGACGACGTCCGAGGCTTCTGGCTGATTCGCCCCGACGGCACCAAGACCTGGGCCTGGCACGAATTGCAGCGGATACTGAGTCCCTGAGCCGGGACCGTCCCAAATGTGGCATTTCGGTTCTGACTCAGATTGACAAATGC
>CAZUAM010000594.1:0-4512 GCA_964618095.1 uncultured Planctomycetaceae bacterium
GCCCAGCGTCTTTCCCATCTCGGGAACGCCCTTCACGAACACCCGCCCGTCGGCCACGGTGGGCCCGCTGTAGCCGCTGGAGATCGGCACCCGCCAGCGAAGCGGGATCTGCGAGCCGGGAAAGCGGTCGATGACGCCCGTCTCGTTCCAGACGCCATCGCGACCCGGCCCGCGCCACTGGGGCCAGTCGTCGGCCGGGGAGGGGGACGCGGCGAGCAGCGAGCAGACGGCCAAGGGAAGAACGTAGGGATGGAGCACGGCAATCCGGGTTCGCATGGTGTCCACTCGTGGTTGCTGTCTCTCGTGAAGCGGAAGCGGTGACTGCCTGTACTGCCGTAAACCCAGCGTATTATACCCCTGCCGACAGGGCGTGGCCACCGTGAAGTCGAGAGGAGAACCCGACAGTTTTCCGCGATTCCACGCGGCCTCGAGCCAGCCGGCGGCAGGCATGGATACCATGAAACTCCGGCCGAAATCGTACAATGTTCCGGTGGCTTGTCCGAATTACCGGCAGGGACAACCCAAGGGCTACACCCCGATCCTGGGGGTGGGCGAGGGGTGTTTGCCGTCGTCGTGCCGTTTCGCCGGGGCCGTCGGGACCGCGGCAACGTTCCGCGTGCCGGTCTCTCCGGCGACTTCACGGAGAAGATCGCCGGGATGGCGCGCCGTGGGGAAGGGGCTACAATATTGCGTGGGGGATCGTGTACCTGTTTCTAACTGCGAAAGGGGAGTGAAGATGAGAACACGCTGCTTTCTCCTGTGCGTGGCCGTGCTGCTGGCGGCCCAATTGGCCTCGGCGGCCGACCAACCCAAGTCGCTGGACCTCCGCCGCGCCGTCCCGGCGGACGCCTACCTGGCCGTGTATGGCAAACACAACCCGGAACGGGACTTCCAGCGCCTATACTACCAGGAGGTGTGGAAGACGGTCCAGGAGACCCAGATCATCGAACGGGTCGTGAAGATCATTAGCTCTCACCTGCCGGAGGAGGACGTTGAGCAGGCGAAATCGGTCCTCGAAGAACTCCGCAAGGCGACGGCACCGATCGATTTCGAGGCGATTATGGACTGTAGCGAGGTGGTCTACGCCCAGACGATGCAGTTTCCGGCGGCGCACCACGTGATCGTGATGCGTCTGGAGCCCAAGGCGGCGGCGGGTTGCGAGCAGGGAATCAAAAACCTGTTTGGCCTGGCGGAGAAATACTCCGAGGGAAAGCTCCAGGTCCGGACGGCCCAGGAAGGCAAAGCGAGCGTCACAACCCTGGGGTTGCCGGCGGAAGTGCCGTTCCGTCCCGCCTGTGCCCGTCTCGGCGGCGTGCTGTTGCTCTGCTCGTCCGAGCAGCTCGCCCGCCGGAGTCTGGACATGCTGGTCAGCGGGAAAGGAGAGTGCAAATTCGACGATCCCCGGCTGAAAGAGGCACTCCGCCATCTGCCCGAGCCGGAAGATTCCTTGGTCTTCTATGACGGAAAGCTGCAATTCAGCCAGCTTCGGCAAATGGGCAACTTCATCCGCCAAATGAGCGGGGGCGATCCGGAGGCACAGCGAGTCGCCGAGCTGATGGACCTGGTCTTCGACGAGCTTTCCATCCTGGATTACGAGGTAACCGTCGAGTACACCGAGGGTAACCAGAACCGCACCGCGGCGTACGGGAAGGTGCTGCCCGGGATCGAAAGGAAGGTGTTTGTCAAGGCGCTTACCGGCGGCAAGCCCTTTGAGAACTGGCAGACGTGGGTTCCGGCCGAAGCGCTCTCCTATTCGCTGAATACCGGGATCAACCTCCATCCGGTCTACGAAGGCGTGATGGCGCTGCTCGAGGAGAAATTCCCGGAAAGCGAAGAGGCCCTGGAACAATTCGAGCAGTTGCAGAAGCAGTACGACGTCTACCTCGACCGAGACATCTTGCAGGCGTTCAGCGGGGAGTTCGTTTCCGTATCGCTTCCCGCGGCGGCGCCGTCGTTGCTGGGCGGCCAGGATTCGGTGATCGCGCTTCGCTGCCGCAAGCCCAAGCGTATCCGCGAGCTTCTCCATCAACTCGTCGATCGCCTCAAGGAGCAACCGTTTGCCAAGAGCCAGCAGCTCGAGCTGGCCGAATGTGAGCAGCTTGAGGGATTCGAGGAGCTCTCTGCAACCTTGCTGACGGCGTTTGGCGTCAAGCCGGCCATCGGCTTCCGCGACGGCTGGATGATGGTCGGCTCCAACGCCTCTGCCGTCAAGAAGGTGCTCGACGCCAAGGCCGGCCAGGCCAAGACCATCGCCGACACCGAGGCGTTCAAACGCTTCAATCTGAAAGTCGAAGGACCCGTTCAGGCAATCTCCTACACCAACCTGGCCGAAAGCACCCGCGGCTTCGCCAGGCTGCTCGGTCAGGCGGGCGCCGTGGCGCAACTGGTCGTCGGCATCGCGGGCATCGAGGCCGACGCCGAAGAGTTGGAGCCGGTCCAGGAGGTCCTGGGCCTGTTGCCCGACGTGGCGAAGATCGTGGCCAAGTTCGACTTCCTGGAAGAGCAAGTCTCGGTAACCCAAGACGGCGACGAGCCGGGGACCTACATGCGGCGGTCGGTGATCTTGGTCCGGCCCCCGTCGGGAGGTTGAGCCGAAGATCGTCCGCAGCAGGCACTCTGCCCGGGGTGGCTCGTCGTCGCTCGCGACGGCTGCGGAGTTCGTCGTGTGAGGCAAGTTTTCCTGGCCACTCGGTGCTTGGGGTGGCTGGGGTCGAGCGCAGCGAGCCCCCAGAAGAGCGCGCTGGGGGCAGCCTGCGGCTGACCACCAGCCACCCACTCAACTGCCAGGAAAACTTGCCAGACACAGTTCGTCTTGGCGCTTGTGCCGGCCGCCCTTTCCGACTATGGTAGGGCAGGTCTGCGCCCGGGCCACGGGGCGCAGCCGCAGGCCGGCCACACGGTTCCAGACGGGGAGCGTATGCAATGCGATCAATATGTTGTTTGGCCGTGATCACGATCTGCTCCACCTCGGTCATCGCGGCCGAGGACGCCGGGCTCAAGACGCTGCTGCGATGCGAAGTGGTCGACGCCGGCACCGGGAAACCTCTGCCGGCCAGGGTCTACATCCGCTCTGCGGACGGCCGCTGGCTGTTCGTCCGGTCGGCCTCTGCGGAGGGCTCCGCCGTGGAGTATCGCAAACAGCGGCAGCAAGGCAGCGTGGAGATGCACACCACCGTCTCCGCACATCCCTTCCGTGTCGAGGTGAGCCGGGGCCGCTATACGCTGGGGATCGAGCACGGCAAGGACTACCTGCCGGCGGAACGCACGTTGGAGGTCGGCCGGGAGCCGGTGCATCTGAAGATCAGGCTTAAGCGGTGGATCAACATGGCGGCCGCCGGCTGGTACTCCGGCGATACGCACGTGCACCGGTCGATTGCCGAGCTGCCCAACGTGATGCTGGCCGAAGATCTCAACGTGACCTTCCCGCTCTCGTATTGGGTTACCAGCGCCCACACTTCGCCCCAAACGGGCGACAAGACCGCAACGGCCGGCGTGCGTCCCCAGCCGATCCGGGTCGATCCGACGCACGTGATTTATCCGGTCAACACCGAGTACGAGATCTTCCGCGTCGGCCGGAAGGCTCACACCTTGGGAGCGGTGATGATCCTGGGGCACGAGACTCCCTTCGAGCAAGGCGTGCCACCGGTCCGCCCTATCGCCGAAGAGTCGCGTCGCCAGGGGGCCCTACTGGACCTGGACAAGCACAGTTGGCCCTGGTCGCTGATGCTGGTGCCGGTGATGAAGGTGGACCTGTTCGAGCTGGCCAACAACCACGTCTGGCAGACCGAGTTCGGCTTCCGCAACTGGTCGCTCGACCTGGCCCCGGCCTACATGAATCTGGAGCAGGATGCCCAGGGCTTCACGGAGCGGGGTTGGATCGACTTCGGGTTCCAGACCTACTATGCCCTGCTGAACTGTGGCTTTCGCATGCGCCCGTCCGCGGGGACCGCCTCGGGGGTACATCCCGTGCCGCTGGGATTCGGCCGGGTCTACGTTCACCTTCCGGACGGGTTCAGCTATCAGAGATGGATGCAGGGCCTGGGCGCCGGGCGGAGCTTCGTCACCAACGGCCCGATGCTGATGATCCAGGTCGAAGGCCGCCCGCCGGGGTCGATCATCCGGGCGGGTCCTGAAGGCAAGCGATCCTGTCTGATTACCGGCACGGCCGCGAGCACCCGACCGCTGGGGCCGATTGAGATCGTCGTCAACGGCCGGGTCGTCCGGCGGGTGAAGCCGCAGAACCGCACCGTCGCCCCGGGCAGCTACCGAAGTGCGATTACGGCCAACGTAGACCTGGAGGGGTCCTCCTGGATCGCGGTTCGCGTGTTCGAGGACCGGCCCGACGGCCGTGTCCGTTTTGCCCACAGCAGCCCCGTGCACGTCGAGATTCCCGGCAGGCCCCTGCGGCCCCGCCGCCAGGAGGTCGAGTATCTGATCCGGCGGATGAAGGAAGAGTTGGCGCGGAACAAGGGCGTTCTGCGGCCGGAGGGTCTGAAGGAGTATAGCCAGGCC
>CAZUAM010000595.1:0-4507 GCA_964618095.1 uncultured Planctomycetaceae bacterium
ATGCTGGGGGTCGTGGCCGCGGCCGTGTTGTTGCGACGCTGGCTCCCCCGCGCGCCGATCCTCAGTCAGATGCTCTTGGAGCCGCCCGCCGGAGAAGAAGCCGAAGAAATCAGCCGGCGGGAGTCCCTGGTCGATCTGGACGGCTTCGTCGGCACTCGGGGTATCGCCACCACCCAGCTAACCCCCAGCGGAAAGGCCCGCTTCGGAGATATGCTCGTCGACGTCATCACCGACGGCGATGTAGTCCAGCGCGGCGCGCAGATTGAGGTCGTGGAGGTTCAGGGGAACCGGGTGGTCGTGCGAGCGGTGCTCTAAATAGGATTTCGTGATTCCGGGAATTCCGCAATGTTTAGCCCCGGCGGCCACGCCGGGACTTGCCGCCGCGTAGCCGCGGCGGCTAAACGCTCCACTCCCAGAATCGTGCAACCCCATTTAGCCCCGGCCACGTGGAGGAGTCCTCGGGCACCACCACCCTTGCTTCGATGCCCCGCCGCGCAAGGGTCCGGCCTGTCGCTCCGTCGAGGCACCATACTTCACGCCGAAAGGCAACGGCTCCGTAGGTCCCCCAGTAGGCGCGTACGCCGGCAGGGGTTGCAAAATATATCACCTCGTGGGCCGGCAGCGGCCGGCCCAGTTCCGGGTGCGGACTTGCTGATCCGCCCTCCGGCCGGAACTGAAGCGCCGGCCAATGAAGCACCTCTCCCAGCACCCGGAACTCCGTCGGGTCCGAACCGGTAAACAGGATCCTGCGGCGGCGCCGCACGGCGGAAACTCCGGTTGCCGCACTTCCTACGACGATAAGTGCGGGAGGGCCCACGCCTGCATCTTTCGCCATCCAGTCCAGTTCCGACAACCGGCCCTCCACGCGTCGCTCCCAAGCAAGTGTGCCCCGTTCCACCACGGCCCCCGGAGTATCTGGCGGCCAGCCGTCGCGCAGAAGTCTGGCCACGACCCGATCCAACACGCCGCAGCCCATCAAAAGCACCAGCGAATCCGCCCGCGGAAACGAGTCCGGGATCCCGCCGCCGGCTACCCTCGCCGTGGCCACCGCAAATGAGCGGCCCTCGCCGTGGCGCGTCAGGGGCAGGCCCGCCGCCGTCGGGACGGCAATCGCCGAACTGCAACCCGGAATCACCTCCCAAGGCACGCCCTGCTCGGAGAGATAGTCGATTTCCGCGTCTCCTCGTCCGAAAACGAACGGGTCGCCTCCCTTCAGGCGGGCTACGATTCTGCCGGCCCGGGCGTGCAAGACCAGCCGCCGGTTGATCTCCGCTTGAGACCATCGCGGCTGCTCGTCCCCGAGCCAATGGATCGTCTTGCCTGCCGCCGCAATGCCCAGCTCCTCCAGGAACCTCCCAGGCACCAGCCGATCGGCCAGCACCACGGCGGCCGAGCGCAGGGCGCGGTAGCCTCGAACCGAGATCAAATCCGGCGAGCCCGGGCCTGCGCCGATAATGTAGACTCTTCCCATACCCGCGGCGGCTCTTCCTCCTCGCAACCCTGCTGCGATGCCGTCGCGGAGTTGTTGTGAAAGGCGGCACTGGCGGCCGTGGGAGTGCACGGCCAGGCTGATTTCGCCGTCGTCATGTACCGCGGGAAAGATCACCCGGGACGAACTCGCAGAAGAAGCTACACAGGAAAGGATCCCCCACACCTCCGACTCGCGGCCGATGCGAAGATTCAGTCCGCGGTCCGAGGTCGCTGCAACCACCAGGAGGAAGCCGTCAAGGTCCGAGGGATCATATTCGGCTTGCCGCCACCGAATTCGGCCCAGACCGGCCGCCTGCCGAAGGCGGCCCGATATCTCCGGCGCCAGCACCGTGACCCTGGCATCGACATCCGCGAGTTTCAACGCCTTCCCTGTCCCTATCCGGCCGCCACCGACCACCAGGCAACGCAGCCCGGCCATCCGCACTCCCAGCGTCAGGTACCGGCCGGCACCGATCCTATCATGGTTCGACCGGGCTGGCGTCGCCCGGATTTCGTCGGCGGGGCTAATCACCGCGTTTCTCCGAAATCGGCGTTTCTTTGGTTGGCCTGTCTGGCTTCCGAAAGCTCGCGCGTAAGCTCGACGACCGTCTCGTGTAGTTTGTCTGCCGGCACCGCCGGATGCACTTCGCGGGCCAGATCCGGCGTCTGCCCGTGGCCGCCGCCGACCAGCACGCGGAAACACTCCACGCGCTGGTCTTCGATTCGCTTCACCCGTCCGATCAGCCCGACGTCGGCCACTGCCGCATGGGGACAGTTATTCGGACAGCCCGCCACCGAAATGCTCAACCTGCAATCGTCCGGCAGGGCCCCGAGAATCCGCCTGGCGGCCGCACGCGAATCGGCAACTGCCCGCGCGCACCAAGTCGAACCGGGACAGGCCACCAGAGAGGGACGGTCGATCATGGACCTCAGCCAGGGACCCGACGGCAGCGGAGCACCTCCGAAGAGAAACAGGTCGTGCTGCAATCCCAGGCGCAGCTCTGCACCCGACGCCTCGACCAGGTAAGACAGCGCGACGGCCGCCTCCGGAGCGATCTCGCCCAGCGGCAGCGACAGATGCGCCCGCAGTGGGATTTCACTTTCCACTCGATGGACACTTGGTTCCGGCACCGACAACTCCCCTTTGTCTCGCTGAAAAAGGCCGCTGATGCGCTTGCAGAACTCCTCGTCTCCTAACCGCTCTCGCAGGTGGCGCAACCGCGCTTGGCCGCGCCGGCAACGCTCGCCCTCGGCGTGGAACAGCTTCAGCACGGCACTGACCAGCGGCAGGATTTCCCCGGGCTGGAGTGCCTCGTACAGCAGCCTTCCGGTAGCCGGACTACGTCCCAGCGACCCGGCCAGGATTGCAGAAAACGTCCCCTCCTCGTTGGCCACCAACCCCAAATCATTGATCCACGGACGAGCACAGGACCTCGGGCAGCCGGAAAGGCTGATCTTGAACTTCCTCGGCAGGCTGCGAACCCAAGCAAGAGACTCGACAAAGCTGCGGATCGACGCCGCCACACCCAGCACGTTCCAACTCCCGGCGTGAAAACCGCTCCCCGCACACACCGTGACGTTCCGCACGCTGTCACCACAGCTTGCCACCGACGTCAGTCCGGCCTCGGCAATCCCGCGCTGCACGGCGGGAACGTCCGCAGCCAACAAACCGTGCAGCTCGACGTCCTGCCGCGTGGTCACGTGCAGGGGGTACTCCGGCGTATAACGCCGCGCCAGCACCGCCAGGCCGCGCAACTGGCGGGGCCGAATCTCCCCCTCCGGCACCTTCACCCGTTGCATCAACAGCTCGCCCCCGCGCTGCGGGTAAATCCCCAGCAGACGAGCAGCCGCCGGGTCCTCCGGCACCGCCTCACACGGAAAACCGGTCTGGCTGTCGCCGCTCATAATCAGACTCCTCGGGCAGGCCGCCGCGGGGTTGGCCTAGATTTGGTAATCGATCAGAGGGCGTGTGTGGATGCCGCATTCCCCGCCGCACTTGCTCGTGCCGATCCAACGCCCCCCACGCTCATCCCCGCCACCGGTGACCCGCGAGCACGGGGCGCATCCCAGCGAGCGGTATCCCTCCGCGTAGAGAGGATTCACCGGAACCCGGTACAGCGCCAGGTATTGCCAGATCTCCCGTTCCTGCCAGATCAGGATCGGGTTGAGTTTGATCAGTCCCTCATCCCGCTGCTCCACCTCCCGGAAATCGGTCCGCGTACGGCCCTCCGTGCAGCGAAGCCCCGTTACCCAGCAACCCACGCCCAAATCCTCGATCGCCTGCCGAGTCGGCTCCACCTTGAGAACGTCGCAGCAGCGGTCGGGGTCAGTCTCGTAGAGCCTATCGGGAATCGGTTCCGGGTTCTCGAAAACCTTCAGTTCGGGATAGCGGCCCACGCTCTCCCGCATAAACTGCTTGGTTTCTGGAGGCTTAAAGCGCGTAGTGACGATGAAGCCGCGGATGTGGGGGCTGACCCGCTTCGCCAAGTCCCAGACCACACAGGAATCTTTCCCGAGGCTGTTGGCAACCACCAATCACTCGCCGTATTCCTCGTACGCCTCCCGAATTAGCCACACAGACCGCTCCACCTTTTCGGCGAAGTTAAGTCCGTCGACAAGCTGCTTCACGTCCTCTTGAACGAAGGTCTCCAAGGGCATTTCCAATCCTCCTTTTGGCACGCCAAACTGGTACGAACGACGCTTGTGTCCGGCCGGAATCGACCCGATCCCAGAAACGTTCGTGCAGGTAATAGCTGCCGAACTTGACAAAGGCATCCAGGGCGCCGACGGATGCAGCAAAGGCAACCTCCCCGGTAACTGCCCACGTACATCCCGCGGTGATCGCCGTGGCCAGAATCCGCCAAGTGGTTGCTTTTGCCAGTGCTCTGCGTGGCAAGTGCTGGGCGTCGCTCATGAGTCAACTATCCCAATCGAATTACTCGGGAATGTCACCAAAAAAACGCTCGCCGCTTTCCAGGACAACTAACCCGGATTATTCATAAACCGAGGATTGCTGGGGCATGAGCGGCGGGGAATG
>CAZUAM010000596.1:0-4490 GCA_964618095.1 uncultured Planctomycetaceae bacterium
AACGACCAGCCGCAGATTGCCGCCGGACAGTTGGCGTTTGACCTGTTCGTAGTCCTGGTACTGGTGGCGCATGGTTTCGCAGCGGCGGCGGAGGCTTCTGGGGGTTTCCTGGGTGAGCACCATCAGGTCGCGGAGTTCTTTGCGGAGGTTTGCGCGTTTGTCCTGGGTGCTGGGGTTTTCGATCAGACACCGCAGCCGGGCGCGAATCTGCTCCATCCGCCTGAGGGTTTCCTCCATCCGGCGCATCATCGACTGTACCCGACGCGTCCGCAGGCTGAGCTCCTCGATCAGGGTGAGCATTTTACGGCGGCGGCGGATGAAACGTTTGCGGGCCGCGGCCCGCTGCTCGGCCGGGGTTCGCCGGTTGATCAGCCGGTTGAAATCTTGCCGGTTTTCCTCGCCGAGGTGCTTCAAGGTTTGCAGGTTATGGGGCATGCGGGCGATGATCTGCTCTTTGGTCAGCCGCTCGGTGAGCGAGACCTTGATGGTGCGATCGAAGGGCAGGCCGCCCCTGTGGACCTTGGTCAGCATGTTGAGGGTGGCCCGCATTGCCATGTTGCAGCCGATGACCGTGCGGCGAAACCGCTTCCGGGTTACCTCGATTTTCTTGGCCAGCGAGATTTCCTCCTCGCGGGCGAGCAGGGGGATCTCGGCCATCTGGCTGAGATACAACCGAATCGGATCGCTGCTCCATTTGGCCAGCTCAGCGGGGAGTGGCGACGGCCCGGCCGAACCGTTTGGCACCTCCCCTTCGTCTAGTGGCCGTATGCCTTCGGCTTGCGTACCTGACTCGGGCGAGCTCAGTTCAGTCGATTGTTCTTCGGGGTCGAAGAACTCGGCCTCCGGAGGATCGTTGACCAGGTCGATGCCCTGCTCCTCCAGGGCGATCAAGAGATTGTCGAGTCTTTCGGGACTGACTTCTTCGTCGGGCAGATAATCGTTGACCTCGTCATAGGTCAAGTAGCCCTGGATTTTGCCCCTGGCGACCAATTCCTGTAGATCGACGTCGAAAAGGTCCACCTCGGTACTCCTTTACTCCTTCGGCGCCTTACCGTGGCGCTAGGTGAAACAGGGTGCGATCGGCAGCTTCCCCGTCGAGGGCGGCTCGGCTGAACTCGCCGCAGGCCTCAGGGTCAAGCGACCCGCCGTGGGAGAGGCCCGTGGGGGGCGATCGCCCGGTCGAGGATATCCTTACTCGTCCGTGGGCTCGGAAATACCCTGCCGGCTTCGTTCCTGCCGGATGATTTTCTCCAGCAGTTCGGTTTCCTGGCTGTCGTCCAGCCTTCCTTCGCGGAGCGCCACCAACTGGGCGGGGCGCTGCCGCTCTGCCTCCTTTCGTTGAACGGTCTTAATGAGTTCCCGTAACAGGGCCTCGGGATCGGCGTCGCGAGTTCCCTTGGCTCGTCCTCCCTCGTCGAGTTCGACCAACAGGCTCTTGATCGCCGGTTGGTCAAACTCGAGCATCAGCCGGTCGAACGAGGGCGTAATGCCCGCGTCCAGCAACCGGCAACACGTCCGGTAAATCCGCCGAGACGACTCGGCGGTGATCCACTGCGGGTCGATCTGTG
Source organism: uncultured Planctomycetaceae bacterium (assembly GCA_964618095.1). Taxonomy (GTDB): domain Bacteria; phylum Planctomycetota; class Planctomycetia; order Pirellulales; family Thermoguttaceae; genus CAZUAM01. The sequence continues at coordinate 1,569 of CAZUAM010000596.1, forward strand.
AGCGGCCCGCCGGAAAACACTCCGGATGGGCGATCAACAGCTCCAACAGTTCCCGCTCGGTGGGCTCGATTCTTTCGGGGCGTTTCGAGGCGGCCTTGGCGTCCGGGGCTTCGCCCGGCCGCGCCGCCGGCCGGCGTGCGCTTCGTCGGCGCAATTCGCTGAGCCGGTTTCGCATGGTGTCCTCAGGGACCCGGAATCTGAGGGCCAAATTGGAGAGCAGCTTCCACTCGCGGCTTTGCTGCTGCGCATCGGTGCCGGCACTCAGTCGTGGTGCTCGCGCAATGACCGAAAGCAACCGTTCCATGGCCCGATCGACGCCGTTGACGTCGTGCTCGAAATCCAGTCCTCGGGTAGCCGCCGCAAAGGCGTGATCCAGCGCGTCGACCGCCTTGTTTTCAACCAGATCGGCAAATGCCTCGGCACCATATTCGTGGAGGAAATCGCAGGGGTCGGTCTCCTCGGGCAGGGTGAGGATTTGTAGATCGACTTGCTGAGCGACGAACAGTTCGAGCACCTCGTTCGCCCGGCGCTGCCCCGCCTCGTCGGCGTCGAGAACCAGCACAATCCGGTCGGCGAATCGTTTCAGTATTCTAATCTGGCCTTCCCCCAGCGCGGTACCCAGGACGGCCACTGCATCGCCAAACCCGTACTGATGGGCGGCGATCACGTCGGTGTATCCTTCCATGACCAGGGCGGCGCCGCCGCGGCGGACGGCCTCACGGGCCAGGTCCAGGCCGTACAGCAGGTTGCTCTTGGAGAACAGGGGTGTTTCGGGTGTATTGACGTACTTGGCCGGGCTGGTCGAGCCCGACTCGGGCAGCACGCGGCCGCCGAGTCCCACCGGCCGGCCCTGCGTATCGCGGATGGGAAACAGCAGGCGGCCCTTAAATCGATCATACAACCCCACCCCGGTAGAGGGGCGAACCACCAGGCCGATCGTATCGAGGGTCTTGGCGTTGTAGGGCGTATCGGCCGCCCGGGGCAGCAGCCAGCTCCGCCGCTCGGGGGCGAAGCCCAAGTGAAATCTCGCGATGCTTTCGGACGTGATCTTCCGCTGCGCGAGATAATGCCTCGCCGGCTCGGCCTCGGGCGCATGGAGGAGGCAGTCGTGGTATTGCTGCTCGGCCCAGGCCATGGCCTGGTAGAGGGTACGCTTCTCGTGAGTCCCGCCGGGGGAGCTGCCCGGTTGGCGTCGAGCCGGCCGCAGGGCAATCCCCGCCCGATCGGCCAGCATCTCCAGGGCCTCGCGGAATTCGACGCCCTCGGTCTTCATAATGAAACTGAAGACGTCGCCGCCGATGTCGCAGACCCAGCACTTGAACGACTGGCGTTCGGGATTGACCTGCAAGCTGGGGCGGGTGTCGTCGTGCCAGGGGCAGAGGCCCACGTAGTTACGGCCCTGCCGGCGGAGTTGTACCACGCTTCCGACCAGATCGACGATGTCGATCGCCTGCCTGACTTGTTCCTTGACCTCTAGCGCAGATCCGCTTGACACCGTCAACTCCCGTGCGGCCCTCCCATCGGTGAGACATTGAAAATGCCCCGCCGAATGGGCAGGCGAAATCCATTTCGCTTCTACCTGAGACAGATCGACAATTCCGTTTGCCGTGCTGTTTGTGCTGAAGGGGGGAGGAAACAAGGGGATGGTCGGCGGCGGCCCCCGACGTCGCGGTGATTATATCCGGCCGGCCAAAACCCGTCAAGCACACACGAGTTGCCCCCGCTGGGGGTGGTGCTAGCACGCCGGCAGCCGCTGGCGGCTGAGGGTTTGTCAACAAAACAGCCTCGCATTTTGGGAGAACAGCCCCGCTCGGCACAGCGGGGCTCCTGAAATGTGGGCACGTCCAACCCCGCCCTGCCGGGCGGGGCTATCGGGGAACCAACAAAACACGAGATTATTGTTGGACAACTCCTAAGCCGCGAGCGGCTGGGGTATACTTGCCGATATGCTCTTTTCCCCGCGGATCAAGATCAAGACGCTGGCCGGCGTCTGCCGCCGGTCGGCCACGGCCCTGGAGGCGGGGATCGACGTCCGCAGCGTCTGGGCCCGCGAGGCTGCCCACGCTACCGGGTGGGCCGCCCGAGAGCGGTTCCGCTCTGTGAGCGAGGCCATCCACCGGGGCGAGAGCATGGCCGCCGCCCTGGCCGCCAGCGGGGATTTCTTTCCCCTGCTGTTCCGGGAGCTGGTCGAGGTGGGCGAACAGTCCGGGCATCTCAGCGAGGTCTTCGCCCAGTTGGCCGATCATTACGAAGGGCGGCTGGCGCTCCGCCGCATCTTCCTGGGCGCCATCGCCTGGCCGCTGATCGAGCTGGGGCTGGCCGTGCTGGTGATCGGATTCCTCATCTGGTTCATGGGCGTGATCGGGCGGGGAGTCGATCCGCTGGGTTTCGGGCTGGTGGGCAACCGCGGGCTGCTGATCTACATCGCGTTTCTGGCGACCGTGGGGGTGTTGTTCTTCCTCGTTTTGCAGGCCGTACGTCGCGGGCTGGTCTGGACCCGCCCCATCCAGCGGGGCGTGCTGCGAGTGCCGGTCTTGGGAAGGGCCTTGCAGACGGTGGCCCTGGCCCGGCTGGCCTGGGCGTTGCACTTGACCTTGAATACTGAGATGGACGTCCTCCGCGCATTGCGATTGAGCCTGCGGGCTACGCGTAACGCCCGATACACCGACCAGATCACGCTGATCGACGCCCAGATCACGGCGGGCAGCTCGATCCACGAGGCGTTTCAGGCGGCCGGGTGTTTTCCGGCCGACTTCCTCGATGCGCTGGCAGTCGGCGAGCAGAGCGGCAAGCTGGTCGAGTCGATGGGCCGGCTGTCACGGCTCTACCAGGACCAGGCCCGCACCGCCCTGGCGGCGCTGAACGTGGTGGCGGCCTTTGCAGTGTACGCAGCCGTCGCGCTGGTGATCATCATACTGATTT
>CAZUAM010000597.1:0-4468 GCA_964618095.1 uncultured Planctomycetaceae bacterium
TGCATCCGACCCGCGAGTTCACGCCGGCCGAGTTCTGGGACTCGCTGGACAGGGACGTGTGGGCAAGCGTGCCGAAGTCGAGCGAGTTCGAGACGCTGCTTCGTCGTTGCGAGGCCCTAGTCGGTCCCGAGAACGTCTGCATCCTCTCCAGCCCAACGCTCGACCCGGACTGCCTGGCGGGCAAGCTCGAATGGATTCACAACCATTTCCCCAAACGGATGCACCGGCAGTTCCTGATCGGCCCCAGAAAACACTTCTGCGCCCGGCCGGATGCCCTCTTGATTGACGACAGCGACCGGAACGTCGAAACGTTCCGAGCCCACGGCGGGCAAGCCATTCTCGTGCCCCGGCCGTGGAATTCACTGCACTACATGCTTACCGAAACCCACCTCCACGACGCCTTTACGATGTTCTTCCGCATGAAAGAACACGCTGGGGCGGCGTGATCCATCCCTCCTCAATCTCCTCTCAGACTGCATTTTCGCCAGAAAGGTCCGCACATGATGCGCCGTGAACTGCTCCAACTGGCCCACACCTACAAACCGGATAAGCACAAGATCGCCGGCTGGTACATTTCCGAGAAGCTCGACGGCACGCGCTGTTTCTGGGACGGCGGTCTCAGCCGTGACGTCCCGACCGACCAAGTTCCCTGGGCGAGCACCACCGATCCGAAGAATGGTCGGCGCAAGGCCAAGATCAAGCCGGTCGCCACCGGCCTCTGGTCCCGCTACGGCAACCCGATCATGGCCCCGAACTGGTTCCTCAATCTCCTGCCGTGTTGCCCACTCGATGGCGAGCTTTGGGCCGGACGAGGCAACTTCCAACTCTGCCGATCGATCTGCGCCGGCGACGCGCCGGACCCGCGCTTCGACCGGATTCAGTACGCCGTCTACAGCACGCCGGCTCTGCCCTACGTCTTCGCAGACGGCGAGATCAAGAACGCCAACATGCACCACCAGATCAAGTCGGCGGAAGTCGAGTCGTGGATCGACAGCCGGCTTGCCGAACTGCCCGACTTCGCCTCGATCGGTACGCCCGCCACGTTCGACGGCGAGTTGGCCTTCCTTTGCGAGAACATCCCGGTCCAAGACGACCGCGTGTTTCTGCATCGCCAGGTCCAACTGCCCGACAACGATGCCGACGCCAGGGACCGAGCCAATGCCTTCCTGGAAGAAGTGCTCGACCGGGGCGGTGAGGGTGTTGTCATCCGTGACCCGCAAGCATCGTGGTTTCCGAAGCGGAACCGTGGCCTGCTCAAGTACAAGCCGTTCGACGACGCCGAGGCCGTCATCATCGGCTTCGTGGCCGGCAAGGAAGGGAAGCAAGGCAACGTACTCGGCAAGATTGGTGCCCTGAACGTCCGGTGGTGTGACGTCCACTTCGAGATCGGCTCCGGCTTGACGATGGCCGAACGCGAACTGCTCGATGAACGGGCCTTCGGCTATGCCGCTGCGCATCCCGGCGAAGCGCTGCCCGACTGGTGCGACGGCAAACACCTCAAGCGTCGGCAGACGGTGACGTTCAAGTTCAGAGAACTGTCCGATGACGGGGTGGCGAAGGAAGCTCGCTTCTGGCGGCGACGAGAGGGCGTCGAATGAAACTGCTTCTTTTCTACGTCCTGTGTTTGGCTGCCTTTTGTGCAACCGGCGTGGTGGGCTGTCAATGTCACGCCAAGAAGAACCCGTGGCTGGCGGCAGTCTGCGCGCTCGGTTGCGTCGCCTGGACCGTGCTGATGATCTACTCGCTTTTTACTTGGCTGACCCCATGACCGAAACACCCATACCGACTGCGCTCGACCGAGCCACGCTCTACTGCGGTGATTCTCGCGACGTGCTTCCCCTGCTGGAGCCTGAGCAATTCACGGCTTGCGTCTGCGATCCACCCTATCACCTGACGCAAGCGAGTCGCCGCGGAAGTCTGCGCAACAACGATCCTGAAACGCCGTTCGGCCGAACCCGCCTCGGCTCGAAAGGCTTCATGGGCAAGACGTGGGACGGCGGAGACGTCGCCTTCCGGCCCGAGTTCTGGATTGAGGTTCTTCGTGTCCTCAAGCCAGGCGCGACGCTCCTCGCCTTCGGAGGCACGCGGACCTTCCATCGCCTCACTTGCGCCATCGAAGACGCCGGTTTCGAGATACGCGATTGCCTGATGTGGCTCTACGGTTCCGGGTTCCCCAAATCATTGGACATCTCCAAGGCCCTTGACAAAGTGGCCGGAGCTGAACGCGAGGTCGTCGGCCGTCGCTCTCAGCCCGACATTCGGGGTGACAGCTACCAGAACCGGCAGCGCCACGGCAAGACCGGCAACGTCGAGATCCTCGACACCGTGCCGGCTACCGAACTCGCTAAACGCTGGGACGGCTGGGGGAGTTCGCTCAAGCCGGCGTGGGAGCCGATCGTTCTGGCGATGAAGCCGCTCGACGGCACGTTCGCCGAGAACGCACACCGCTACGGTGTTGCCGGGCTGAACATCGACGCTTCGCGGATCGGCGTCGGCAAGGGTGGGCGCCGCGATGGCGAGAAGACCGCTGAAAAGCGCTATGCCGACCGTGGCTCGACCAACTTCGCGCCGACGCCGGGACCACGCGGTGGTGACGTCAAAGGCCGCTGGCCTGCCAACCTCCTTCTTGATGAGCGGGCGGGCGAGATGCTTGACCGACAGAGCGGCATCACGAAAAGCGGCGCGATGAAACGGCAGGTCGGACCGTATCCCGGCGAGAACGCCACCGGCTTGCTTCGTGGCCATTCCGGGCCAAATAACCAGCACGGAGACTCGGGCGGTGCCTCCCGTTTCTTCTACTGCGCCAAGGCCAACAAGCGAGATCGGACGTGCGACGGCCGGGTCGAAAACAACCATCCGACCGTCAAGCCGCGGTCGCTGATGGAGTATCTGTGCCGCCTGGTCACGCCGCCTTGTGGCGGGCTGATCCTCGATCCGTTCATGGGCTCGGGATCGACCGGCATCGGCGCACTCTCAACCGGCAATCACTTCGTCGGGATCGAGCTTGAGCCGGAGAGCTTCGAGACCGCACGACAACGAATCGAAACCATCTCTGCATCGGAGACAACCAATGCGTAAGCCGGAACACCTCAGCTACTCGTCGCTTTCCCTTTGGTACAAGGATAGGGACGAGTTCTTCATCCGCTACCTTTCCGACACCAAAGCCCCGCGCCTACCGCAAGAGAACTACATGTCGATCGGCTCGGCCTTCGACGCCTATGCCAAGTCGGCCCTGCACGAAGCGATCTTCGGCCGAGGTGCCGATCCGCAGTTCGAGTTCGATCGGATCTTCACCGATCAGGTCGAGGAGCACAACCGCGACTGGGCGCGCGACCACGGCCGGTACGTCTTCGACTGCTACGTCCACAGCGGGCCTACGCTGAGCTTCTCGCCATGCTGCTGGCCTCCCGCGAGGAGCCACGGTTCGAGTTCACCGTCAAGGGCGTCATCGGCGATCAGGTGCCGTTCCTCGGCAAGCCTGACTGTCGGTTCGTCCACGCCTGCGGGGTTCACGTCATCCTCGACTGGAAGGTCAAGGGCTACTGCTCGAAGTACGGGGCCAGCCCGAGCAAGAACTACATGCTCTGTCGCGACGGTTACGATGCGGTGAAGCTCGGGGTGGGCGCAACCGTGAAGAATCCCGAGGGCAAGCAGAGTGCCAGCCACGGTAAGGCCCATAAGAACTTCGAGCCCTACGACCATCACGGCATGAGGATCCATGCCGGCTCGATGGAATACTCCAACCCCGAGTATGCCGACCAGCTTTCCATCTACGATTGGCTACTCGGTGAGAGGCCCGGCGACGAGAACGTCGTGGTGTGTGTCGACGAGATCGTCTCGAAGTACATGGGCGAGGGCAACAAGCCCCTCTTGCGTGTCGCCCAACACGCGGCGCGGGTCCAACGGGATCACCAACTCCGCCTGCTCGATCGAGCGACTTCCTGTTGGGACGCCATCACCAGCGGCCACATCTTCACCGACCTCTCGCGCGAGGATAGCGACGCCCGGTGCGAGGTGCTTTCCGAGGTGTCGGTCGGCCTGCACAGCAACGGCTCCTCGAAAGAGGACTGGTTCGCCGAAGTCGTCCGACCACAGTTCGCAAGGTAATCGTCATGCCCATCCACCACCCCACGTTCGACCGCCTCCGCGCCGCGAAGATCAGCGGTGATGGATTGGCAACCATCCTCGGACAGATGGTCGCCGATATCGAAATGCTCGGGGCTGCCACCTCGCAGCTTCAACTTGACTGGCAGCAGCCCGACGACGAGGTGCGCGAGGGCGACCTGTTACCCGTCGTCACCTTGTCCCTGCGACCGGCGCTGCCGGAGGAGGACCGATGATTCGCACCTTCGACGACTACCAAGCTGCTGCTGTCCAGACTGCCATCTACCCGGATAGCATCCGCATCCTCTACCCGGCACTCGGCCTTGCCGGAGAGGCCGGCGAGGTCGCCAACAAGGTCAAGAAG
>CAZUAM010000598.1:0-4437 GCA_964618095.1 uncultured Planctomycetaceae bacterium
CCGCCGCGTAGCCGCGGCGGCTAAACGCTCCACTCCCAGAATCGTGCAACTCCATCTAGCTCATGGCCCGTGCAGGACTCGATAGGAGGCGCGATAGCGGGAAGTCTGCTGCCGGGCAGCGCGCTCCGCGGCCAGCGGCGCGTTGCGGAAAGGACGAAGCCGTGGCGATAGATCTTTTCAGCGAAACAGAAGGATGGTTTCGGTTCGAGGTGTCCGAATGGAAGCATGTATTAGAATTGGCCAGACAGCACGGGTGGGAACCCATGGGGACACGGGTATCTGGCCGTGGACCTGATTTCCCTCGACCTGAAGATTGGGATGGAGGATACGTCAGCAGCGACTACCAAACCGTTACGGCTGAAGATGCGCGGAACCTGGCCGATGCTCTGGAGCGCCTGATCCCTGATTTGCCCGACCATCCCGTCGGTCCCCATGAAAGGTTTAGTGGGCAAGAAGGCCGCAAACTCGTCCGGGAATTCATCGACTACTGCCGAGCTGGTGAGTTCGTAATCGGATAGAAGGAACTCTACCCATGCCTGGTCACCGTGAGGCCCAAGCTCGGCTGAGGGAGTTTGCCGAGAGGGTCGTCTCGGATGCCATCACGTTCTTGAGCGCACTGGAGAACAACCCAAATCTACGCGATGCCCCGCCGACAGGTCCGCTTGACCCCGAGGACTGGGTGATCATGCGGCAATACGCCCAGAAGATTCTCAAAGCGATCGAAACAGACACCTACATCGATCCGGAATGGATCGAAACCATTTGCAAGTGTGCTGAGAAGAGAAGAGAGGAACCCAGGTTATAACCGGCCAGGGCAGAGTTGAAGTGGTAGAATTCGGCCACCGCCCCCCACTACCAGATGCAATGGAAAGACCCGGTCACGAGCCGTAGAAAACCTGGGCGACCGGCGTCGAACGTGCCGGCCACAAGAAGGATCGCACCGAGGCGGAAAAGAGGTTCCCCCAGACCCGCCTTTTGCTCAAAACCGCCATGTTTTGCCCAAAACACTGCCGATTGGCCTACGGACTTCCGGTCCGTTGGTCAGAAACCAACTCCCCAGAGGGGCAAATCCCGATCAAATGAGGCTGGCGGGTCTCGAACCCACGACCTACGGATTAAAAGTCTGCCGGGTACTCTAACGTCCGCTACCGTCCACTGTAGAACAGGCCGCGAATTCCCGAGGAAAACGCAGTTCTTGCCTTGCGGTTGGTCAGCGTAGATTCGTAGAGAATAGCCATCGCGTTGAGTGTCAATTGAGTGTCAGCAGAGTTTCAGGGATCGGCAGGGGCTCGCTAGGCACGGCTCGGTGTGCAGATCCCACACGCTGATTGCCGTTTGCTGTGTTTGCCCTTCGCCCCTGAGCTTAGAGGTTTACAATACAACGAGAGGTGGTGCTTCGCGGCCACAGGTTCTCGGTGGAGTCCCTGTTCTTCGCTCGCTGCCCGGGGCTATCCGGGCGGGGATCGTGGCGATGGTCAAAGTTGCCGAGAAAGGGGGCACCCCGATGAAAGGGAGAATGTCGCAGCAATGACGAAAAAACAAACCACTGGACGAAAGCCGGGCCGGCCCGAGGCCCGAGAAAGGCTGGTCGGTCCGGCCGAGCAAGAGAGAATCGCATCCCTCTACCTTCGACATTGTCTGCTGACGGCAATCGCTGAAGGGTTGGGAGTGAGTGAGCGCACGATCCGGCACCACCTCGAAAAGCACATCCGGCCCGTGTGGCGAGCAGAGATGGCTGCGGACCTGCACGTCGATTTTGCCAAGACGGCCGAGATCGAGCGGGCCGCCTGGACGCAGAAGCAGTCCTTCACCTGGAGCGTGTCTCGCCGGCCTCCAGAACCAGCGCACGGCTGGTGGCGTGGTTCTGGGCGCCCGGCTGGAAGAAGCCGACGTGCATGGGCACCAGCAGCCGGTCGTCCTTCGACGTGTTACGGAGCACTACCGTGCCATACGTCGGCACCTGCACCGGCTTCAAGTGCTCCTCGGGCGTGGCGAACCGTTCGCGCAGACCGGGATCGCTGCCTGGGACGAGCCGCAGGGAAACCACTTCAAGCAGTCCCCACGACAGGACCGCACCCGGCGACAGGCCGGTCAGCAATCCGCCGAACGCCCGTGGGGTCACCTGGACGTCAGGTTGGACGAGTTGGGTCTTCAGTCGAGTCATCACACACCTCGAAACAACAGTTCCTCGACCAGCCACAGTCCGGCCAGCGATACTTCCTTCGGCTTCTTGGCTAACAGCAGTCGGGCCGTCAACTCGCCGACTACCGCTTCGTGGTCGACCGGCACGACCGGGATGTTCTCTCCCAGCCGACGCCGCGACAGGTTCTCCGCCGCCGTGTACACGGGCGCGACCTGGTACACGGCCGTAGCCAGGCCGACCCGGGACAGACCTTCGACCACTTGGGCAACGTCGCCCTGCCGGAAGCTCTCATAGCCGTCGCTGACGACCAGGATCGCCTCCGGCGCCACGCGGGCCGCTTGCAGGACCGCGGTGGCCAGGTCGGTCGGGCCTTGCGGCCGTGGCAGCCGTCGACCGTCCAGCGACGCCGATCCGCCAACCTGGAACCCGGTCACCTGACCGACACACTGCTCAAGCAGGCCGACCAGGGCCAGACCCAAGGCTGCCGGGTGGTACAACCGCTCACCCGAGGACACGGCCGAGCCGGACAGGTCCAGCACCACGGCAGCCGACAGGTCGACCAGGGGCGTCCGGGCCGTGCTCGCCTTCGCCACGATGTCGGCGAACGACGTTACGCCGCCCGCGCCGGTCAAGGCTTACTTGAACGCGGCAGTCAGCGGACCGTCGACCCGACCGCGGCGCGGTTGCGGAGCCGACAGCCGGCGAACGAGCTTGCTCGGGGCTTGGCGGTGGTACGTGCCCCGGATGCCAAACAGGGTCTCGCGGGGCATCCCCTCGCCGGCCTCCAGCGACCGCCGAGCGGCCACGCTCTGCCGAAGGCTCTCGTCGGCGAATATGAACTCGCTTTTCTCTGGCTTCTTCAACCACGGCACAACCAGCCACGGCTTCCGCACTGGCTCGGGAACGTCGAATCCGAGTCCGGCCAGGAAGCACAAGATCTCCTGCGCCTTGTCGGCATCCGAAGCGAACTGTAGGACGACCCGATCCAGGAACCGATCACCCTCAGGCGAGCGGATCTCCAGCGACCGCCGCACTGACGACCACGTCCGCTCACCGAGCAAGTGCTTCAGGATCTGCACCAGCCGTAGCCGGTGGTTGGCCGCCAGCTCGGTCAACCGCTCGTGACCGAGCAGCACGCGCAACCCAAGCTCCCGCGCACGCCGGCCGTTAACTCGCCGTTGCCGCAGACCGTCCAAGACGTGCAGCAGTTCGGTGCCCGATAGCGAGCCAAGTGCCTCGACGACCTGCTGCCGGTCCACAGCCGAGCGAACCACGCCCGCCAGGAGATGTGCCTTCTGGCTGACGTGCGTCGTGGCATCGGCCAGCACTTGAGCGCAGAACTCTGGGGCCTCCCGACAAAGCTCGTCGAGGAACTTTGCGATCTCGGTCGTCGCAGCCAGGGGCTGCCGGCGGTGGTCCAGAAATGCGCGAACGAGTGCGGTCTTCATGATTCCCCCTTTCACGTGAGAGACGCCGGTGGGAGTCGAACCCACTTTGACCGGGTTGCAGCCGGTTGCCGCGCCGTCTGGCTCCAGCGTCAGTGAAATCGCCCGCCCGGTCGAGCAGGCGACGGTCTATTCGTCCCTAAAAGTAGTGATCACGGTTGGCCCCGTCAAGAGCGGTCCGATTTCAGGCAGCACTTCTTGAATCGCTTGCGACTACCGCAGGGGCAGAGATCGTTGCGACCGAGCTTCTCTTCTAGGAACTGTGCGTCCAGTAGATGAGCCAGGCTCGTAAACCGGCACTTCGGTTCCCGTCGCGCCCGTTCCGATATGAGGGCCAATTTCGTCAGCGTACCATAATATTCCGGCTCAGTGTTCATTCCGACTCAGTGTTCGGCATACGCCTTCTCATCCCTCTACGCTTTACTGGCAACCCCTTCGAGTGGACCCAATGTCCTCGCCGGGCATTACCCCGACTACGCCTCTACTATGGGTTGGTCCGACTGCCATGCCGCCGTACCTCCTCCTCACCTCTTCGGCTTCGTTGAAGGCTTCTCGTGGGAACGACACGGCTCTCCCAAGTTCCGATGCAAACCGTTGGATTACCTGCCACGGACTCAGACCCCGGCCCGGCACGACACACTCACCAAATCGCGTGCCGTGCTGCTGGCTTCCAGGACATGAAACCCTTGGCCCTGCGGCGACGATGAACATTACGGGGCTCAATACCTTCACTTGCGTTGTGGCCGATAACCCGCCATCCCTTCGGCTTCACACAGTTCGTTACCTCCTCACGCGCAAAGTTCTGTTCTGGCCCGGTGGTTAGCCTTTGGCCAGGCTGGATTGTCCAGC
>CAZUAM010000599.1:0-4436 GCA_964618095.1 uncultured Planctomycetaceae bacterium
GGGATTTGGGATTTGGGATTTGGGATTTGGGATTTGGGATTTGGGATTTGGGATTGAAGGTTGAAGGGCTTTCGTCCTTGGTTGTTCAATCTGAAATCCTCAATCTGAGATCTGCAATTCCTAGGCGCACTCGGCGTGATACCGGGCCGGGTGACGCGTGGCGATCTTCTGGTGCAGCTCCTCCCGATGGATGGGCACCTCCGCGGGTCCGCGGAAGCCGAGCTTGACGCGGCTGCCGCGAATCTCCAGCACCGTGAGCTCGATCTCGTGACCGATGAGCACCCGCTCTCCCTGCTTGCGACTGAGGACCAACATGGTCTAACCCTCCTTGTGAAGAAGAGATTCCTTCTTGCCCGCCCGTCGAAAACAATACGCATCGTGGCCGTTGCCGGTTCGGTCCATCTGACTGACGTCAAGTCTATCGTTGAACGCCGCTTCTGCGGGGAGCGGATGTCCAGAGAACTCGTGCACAACTGCCGTGCATATCAACAATTCTGTCTGAAGTATTTGAGGATTGTACCGGTTCGCGATTACGAGTCAAGGGCAAATTGAGACTCGTTCTCATTTAGGCGAGCTGGATCAAGCAGGCCGCCAAATCTCGCATTTCTCGCAGTTTGACGGGATGCGACCTTGATCGGAGCGTCGCCGCGCTGTGCCGGATCGTCAACGTTCTTCCCGAAGCGCCGCCAGCAGCGGGGCGGTCAGCGTCAGCCGCACCGCCGCCAGCCCGGCGACCAGGCCCACGGCCAGGACCAGGGCCAGCGTGCCGGCCAGCGGGGCCCAGGGGATCGATGCGCGGCCGAAGAGCAGGTGTGGCAAGACGGCGACCAGTGCGGCCAGGACGCCGCAGCCGAGGCCGGCGCAAAGCAGCAGGCCGTTTTCGAGCATCACCATCTCGGCCAGCGTTCGGCGGCGGAACCCGGTGGCCCGCAACAGGGCCAGCTCGCCCCGCCGCTCCAAGACGTTGCGCAACTGGACGGCCGCCAGGCCGAAGGTGCCCAGCAGGAGTCCCAGGCCGCCGAGGTTCTGAAACGTGGAGAGATAGGTGTTCTGCACCACCAGGAATCCGGCCAGCCGCTCACCGGTCGTCTCGGTCGCCAAGCCATAGTCGCCCAGGGTGCGTTCCAAGGCGCCGCGCAGGTCCTTTGTTTGTTGGGGCGTCACCGTGGTGCGATCCGGGGTGGCCTCCGTGAGAAAGAAGCGATATCCGCTGACTTCGGGAAACGTTTCGCGGAACGCCGTTTCACCGATCAGCAGATCGCCCTGGAAGATGCTGCCCGGCAACACACCAACCGCTTGCAGGCGGATGGTTTCGCCGCGGTCCGTGGTAACGTCGAGAGTCGCATTACTGCCCTTGCTCAGATGAAGGGAGTACGTGGCTGTGGCGGCGTCGAGGAGGACCGGCACCCGGGCGACGCCGTCCTGATCGCGTCCCAGATCCCGCTCCAATAGCCGCCATGGGTTTCTGCTTTCCGGTTCCGTAAGGTCTTCTAGCCAGGGCGTAAAGGCAAACCCGCCGCGACTGATCAGTTTGCTGGGGATGCCCAAGATCCGCGGTTGCCGCGGCCGGTAGAGGTTCAGGCAACTGGCGTCGTCACCCGGTTTGACTCGCAGGGCGAACGTGGTGGTGTCGCGGAGCAGCTTGGAATCCTCGGGCGAGAAGCCCAGGTCGAAGCGGCCGGCCGGCGTGTTGAGATCGTGGTAGATGGGCTGGTCGCTTTCGGCCACCAGGGCGAAGCCGCCGTTGCCGCTGGCAGGGTCAGGGTCCCGGCCGCTGGGGTCGAGACGGAACGCGCTGAGGGCCACGATCAGGAAGCAGGCCGCGGCCACCAGCCCGATCGTCAGTGTGCTTCGGCCCGGGTTTCTCGCGGCGTTGCGCCAGGCCATGCGGAGGAGGTTTCCGTGTCCGACGGTCACGGCTGCCCCGGTGGTCCCGCCACGCAGACGGGTCCAGACCATCGTCAAGGCGGCGAAGAGGACCAGGGCCCCCGCGCCGAAGAATGCCCCGGCTTGGATCTCCTCGCCGATTCGTACCACCAGCAGTCCCAACAGAACGGCGCCCACTACCATCGCCCAGGCCAGCTTGCCGGCGTAACGTGGGCGGCCTGCGACCCAGGCTGTCGCGTCGGTCATTTGGCCGGACAGGAGCCGTCGAGCAGCCGTGTGCCGGCTTCGCCACACGGCCCAGACGACGGCCAACAGCGCGACGATCACGCCGACGGCAAAGCCGATCACGAGACTCCAAGGTACATGGTGGCCCGGGGCCCTAAGATGCAGTTGCAGGAACGGAGTGACCACGGCCTTCACCCACCAGGTCCGTAGCCCGAGGGTCATCAGGGCCGCATAGCCGACGCCCGCCGGCACACCCAGCAGGCTCCCCAGGGTGGCCACCACCAGCCCTTCGCCGGCCAGCAGCAGGGCGATTCGCCGGCGGCTGAAGCCCACGGCCACCAGGATGCCGAGCTGCGTGGCCCGCTGATCGATCCCCAGCCGAAACAGCAACGCCACCAGCATCACGGCCGCGGCGATGATGAAGAAGCTGAAACCCAAAAACAGTAAGTTGAAATCGGTGGTGCCGTCCGAGGCCTCCAGACCTTGCAGCTTGACTGGCTGGAAGACAAAGCCCAGCGTGGCGGGCTCGAGATCACGCTGTAGCTTCTCGGTCAAGCTTTCGACGGTGATCTTTTCATCGGGCCTGACGCGAAAGCCGGTGGTGCGACCGAAGCGGCTTCCCCACAATCGTTGCCCGGTGGCCAGCGAGACGAACGCCTTGGGCGTCAATCCGTACTGCTTGAAGTAGACGTCATCCTTCTTTCGGATCAGTCCCTTGCGGAAAGGAGAGAACGGCACTTGCCAACTGTCGATCGACTCTTTGTCAGTCAGCCCGGATACAATCGGGGTAAACGCCCTGTCCTTGGCCGGCCCGGCCAGGTCGACGATCGCTGCCAGCCTGAACTCCTCGGTTAGTTCCTCGGCCCGTCCGTGTGTGCTTTCCGGCCGAAAGTAAGTGACGTAGATCCGCTCCCCCGGCTTGACCCCGAGGTCCTCGGCCGCCCAGGAGTTGAACACGATCGATTTTCCTTTTTGGTCATCGAGGGGCTCGATCGGATCTCCGTTGGATTTCAGAAACGGTCCCAGAGGTGGCGTTTGGGCAAAGTCGATGGCGGTGATCGTAGAGTAGGGGATGATCTTGCCGTCGTCGTCTTGTTGCTCCACGATCACATCGCGATTCTGTGTGTCGATGGCGTTGGCAAGATAGGTCAGGGCCGGCTGGAACTCCGCCCCCTCTTCCTCCAGCGTTCGCCGGATCGCCGCTTGGATGGCCGGCTCCAGCAGCATCCGGTCGGAGGTGACGTTGATGTAGCGGAACTTGCCGGACTGGGGAGCCGGCAAATCGGGTTCGCTTTCCTCGATGCGGATGCCGTAATCGGCCGGCGCCGGCTTGAGCAGTGGCACCAGGGCGTTGTGGTTCTCTTCCAGGACGTCGCGGCTTTGCGGCGGCGCGTTGGCGCCCCCGTCCTTGCCCGCGACCAGGATGGCGTTGACCCGCTCGGGCCGGTCCAATCGATTCTGGAGCCCGTCGATCGACACGTAGGCGATGAGCGGGAGTTGTTGATTGGGCCGGAGGCTGAATCGGCCGAGTCCCTGGGCGGGAACGATCGCGGTGACCCTCAGCCGTGGCCTCTGGACCGTATCGCTCTTCTTGCCCAAGGGACTCTCGCCCGGGATGTTCCCCAGGTCCGGCAAATGGAGGATCACGTCTTCATCGGCATTCTGCACGCCCAGGCGGTCGGCCAGCGGGCGATTGAGCACGATCTGCCTGCGGGAGAGTTCCGGCGATTGGCCGCGGCCGAGTTGCCAGAAGCGCGAGTCGCATCCGATCAGGTTGACCCGGTTTGCCCGCTGCTTGTCTTGCTGATCGGCATTCTCCAGGCTGGCGCGGAGGATGATGGCCGGCACGGCGGCGCCGAAGTGTTCGCGGAACTGCGGTTGGCCGGCCAATTCGTCGGCCAGCTCTTCGCGGAAGAACCGCTCGGCCAGTAGCAGCTCGTCGATCCGCCCCAGTCGCTTGAGCGTCAGTTCGCGGAGGCTTCCCCGCATGGAGTCGCCCACCAGCAGGGCCCCGCTCAAGACGGCCGTCCCGGCCGCCACGCCGCAAGCCACGGCGAGGTTCATCCGCCAGTGATAGAGCAGCGAGGCGAGGATCAGGCGGAGCGAGGACATGGAGGGATTCCAATGATGAATGCAGAATGATGAATGATGAATGCAGAATGATGAATGCAGAATGATGAATGCAGAATGATGGATCGATCAATGCGGGGGACATGCCGCCGTTGTCGCTCCGGTCAGCAAAGGGCCGTTGTTCGTCTCCACCGCCGACATCGGTGCTGGCCCCTTGCATTCATCATTCTGCATTCATCATTCTGCATTCATCA
>CAZUAM010000600.1:0-4435 GCA_964618095.1 uncultured Planctomycetaceae bacterium
AAGACCAGCATGTCCGCCTTTTTTCAACCCCAGGTACCCTTCAGTCGGATGAACCGGAAATATGAAGGAGAATATTGCCAAGTGCGCCGAGAACGGGGCCAAGGCGGTCTGCATCCAGGGCGCTATTGCCGGCGATGCGATTCGGGCAGGAGAGCATGAGCAGGTTGGAGAGTGGTTGGAGCTTGTCAAGAGCTACGGCTTACCCGCCGGACTGGCCAGTCATTATCCCGACGTCTTGCTGAAGGCCGAACAACTCGGCCTACCGGCGGAGTGGTACCATCTGACTATTGGCGTACCGGACACTTTTCGCCAGAGCGACCGGGAGAAGTCGCTGGAGACCATCGCTGCACTTGACAAGCCGGTGGTGGCGTTCAAGGTCCTCGGGGCGGGCCGCTTCATGCCCAAGGACGCCTTCCCTTACGTCCTTGGCAAACTCCGCCGGAAGGATGGCATGTGTGTCGCGGTGTTCCCGGCGGAAGATCCCGACCAGTTGGAGGAAAACGCGACATTGACACGCCAACTGACGCAGAAACATCGCGGTAGCGCGTAACCTGCGAAGATGATGAAGCGCACAATATCCCACGAAAGGACCGCCAACGCAGCGTCAGGCAGATTCGGGGTCAAAGCGTCGCCCTCGGTTGTGCCCAATAGTTGACCAAGGCGTGCACAGAGGGCTCCGAGCGCTTCGGCACCGAAGAAGCCGGGCAGGAGCGACTGCGGAAGAAAATCGTGCAGCGTGTGTCGAATTCGCTCGGCGAGCAATCCCAGGAGGGCACGGTCGTCGAGTAGCTGCAAGTCCCGCAGGCGTTCGGCGGCAATCCGTTGGAGCCAACCGTCGGTTCGGCCTGTGCGACGCAGATTGCCGCGAATGCAACCCCAATCCGTGTCCCGCATGTTCGTTTCGCCGAGGTCTTTGCGGTTCCCAAAGTCGTGCCGACGAACCGCTCGTCGGATATTCGAGTTGTACATGCGCCGACTTGAGACTTGGCAATTCACGTCGGCACTGACGGCGGTTTTGTTCCGTATTCATCGGCTTTGTCCGTTGACAACCAAAAACTTTCATGCTTAGACTCAAGCCTGTGGGAAATTGAATTTCCTATCCCTATCCCTTGCCCACCGCACCCACCCCAAGAGTCCGGCCCATGAGAGTCGTGCAACTGTTCGTCGCCGCCAGTCTCCTTGCCACCGTGTTCGGCCAGGCAGGGGCCGCAACGGCCCCCGCACAACGCGTCACGCAGGCCGCGCCCGCACAGAGCCCGGCAAGACGCATTCTCCAGCTCGACGCCGACCACGGCGTTTTGACCGGCGGCTCGCTCGACGTAGCGGGCGGCCAGTGCCGGCAGGCCGAGGCGGCGCTGCCAAGCCGGGACGACTTTGAGTTGCTGGTCTGGGCCCGCACCGACCAGAGCCCAAGCTCGCCGGCTACTCTTTACTGCGAATCACCAGCCGGAGGCGGGCAGCCGACGGCCCAGTTGATTCTCACCCCGGACGGTAAGGCCGTGTGGAAGGTGTCCAACGGCAAGACCAGCGCAGAAGTGGCCTCGCCCGCCCCGGTGGGCAAGACCTTGTTGCTGGCCGCGACCTGTCGGGGCGATAGGCTTTCGCTCAGCGTCGACAACACCGCCTTGGCCACCGCGGCCGCCGCGCAGCCGCTGGGGGAGCTGGCCGCTGTGCAGGCGACCATTGGCGTCCGGCCGCAGGGCGGCAGCATGGTCGACCCCTTCGACGGCCAGATCGGCACGATTGCCGTCTTCTCGCCCGTTCTCTCGGCCGAGGAGCGCGCGCTGCTCTACAACGGCGGCAAGGGCCGGGCCTACAGCGAGCTGGAAGGGGAACTGAAGGCCAAGTGCCGCCGGTGGTACACATGGGGCGGCCCGGCCGACTACGTCCACGTCGACCAGGCGACCGGTGCGCGGGTGAAGTACCCCCTGTCCCGGCCGGAACCGCCCGCCATGGGCACGCCGCTTACGGCCGACGGCCAGGAAGCAGTCCACCAGGGCTGTGTCACCCGCTGGGTCGATCAGGCTGGGGGCCGCGTGTTTCACTGGGAGCCCGGCCTCCAGCCGATGAAGTACATCGACGGCCCGGTCTCCGTTTCCGCGGGCGAGGAAGGCGCGCTGGTGTCCCACGGCAACCCGGTCATCTCCGGCCGCAGCCGGTTCGCACTCTTCGCTAAGACGGAGCAGCTGAGCGTCGACGAGAAGGACCGCGTCTTCTGGTCGGAGATCGCCGCCGACGGCTCCGGCGTGTTGTGGCTGGTCAAGGCGGGCGGCATCCAGAGCCTACGCTATCTTGGCCCCAGCGGAAGAGTACAGGCCGAGGTGGATGCGACCGACTCCATCCACGGCTGGCGGAAGATCGAATCATCGACTCGGACGATCGTCGAGGATCCCGATCCCAAGTTTAACGATCCGCTCAAGCCGCTGCGCTGGCCGCTCACGCGCATTCGTCTGGACATCGGCGCGAACCATCGCTTCTGCGAGATGGATCGTGTCCGCCTAGTGGGGGCCGGGGAGTTCTACGACGACCTCGAGTTCACCGTTACCCGCGCCGAGCCGGAAGAAGGCTGCATTCACCTCGTCAAGGAACATGAAGTTCCGGAAATCAAGGCGGGGGCCATGGTGGTCA
Organism: uncultured Planctomycetaceae bacterium; assembly: GCA_964618095.1. Lineage (GTDB taxonomy): Bacteria > Planctomycetota > Planctomycetia > Pirellulales > Thermoguttaceae > CAZUAM01. The sequence goes on from CAZUAM010000600.1 coordinate 2,629, forward strand.
ACACCGGCTATGTCGAGCACCAGCACAGCATCAACGCCGAAAAGACCGGCCCTAAGTTCGACTTTTGCACTTATGCGGCGACTGCAACTGCGTTTTCCAGGGCTTCGAGCGTTTTTCTGCTACCCTGGCCTGACAGGCCGAGGCGCAGAAAGTGTTCGCGGATGGTTGTGCGGCGGAGGGTGATGAGCATGTCGCGAAACGACGGGTGTTCTTTGGTCGGATACCAGGGAAGCACAAACTGACGGTAGTGACGATGTCCCTGCTCGACGAACCACAACACGATCAGACCGTACAGCAGCATCGCCACCGGCGCTGTCCGTTCGACCGCCTTGCGGCTCCAGCCTTGGGGGTCTTCGAAGCCCAGGTGTTGTTTGGCGTCGTGGAACGTGACTTCCACGCTCCAACGCCAGGCGTACCAGGTGAGGATCTCCGTCGCGGCGGCGGTGTGAGCGGTCGAGTAGAATGCTTCGCGACCGCGACCGCCCTTGAGTGCCTCGACCGCCACCACCCGCAGGGGACGCTCGGGCACGGCATAGACGCGGGCCTCGGCGTCAGATACCCGCGCATGCTCCCGGCGGCCGTAGATTTCCAGGTACAGCCGCTGTGCCCGGGCGTCGAGCATCTCGTGCGGGGTCGGCAGACGGTCGCCCCGCTTGCGGGAGCGTCCCTTCTGGCCCGGCTGGCGCGGGGCGGGAGGATCGTAAAGGCGCGCGTCCAACAGCAGACGGCTGGTCAGGTCGCAGTTGTTCGGCAGTTCCTTCAACACGCTCTGGCCGCCATAAGCCGAATCAGCGACCACGTGGAAATGTCGCGTTTTGCGGTGCTGGCAGAGCAGGCGCAGCATCTGGACCGCCAGTTCCGGTCGCGTTCGGTAAACCCGCCGCTCCTTGCCGGCCCGCTTCTTGCCCAGGTACAAGCGGAACAGGATCGGCAGGCAGAACGGACGGTCGGGCCAGAGCGGGAAGTGGACGATCACGCCCACGACGACCCAGTTATGCCCCCAATTGGTGACCGTTTTGCTGCGGCTGGACAGGAGCGGGTCATGATGCATCGCCGTGCCGAACATCTTCAGCCCGCGTTTGCGTGCCAGCGTGTCGTCGACGGCCAAGAAAATGGTGTCTTCCACAAACGGCTGGATCATGTCGAGGACGACCAGACCGAGCCGGTCCCTGGACCAGCGTGCGGCAGCAAACAGCCGGTGGTAGGACGAATAATGCTCCTTCCCACCGCCCCTGCCGCCACGATCATGCGAGTGACCGTCCGCCGGTCGGCAAAGACCCAACCGCTGATCAACGTGACGAAGCTGGCAAAGGAGGGCTGGGTCATGGACACCGCCAACGGTTGCAACAACGCTTCAAAAGAGTTAACAAGGTACATGGCGAGCTTCCTCTCGATGAACAAGGTTGACTGATTTTCCAACCCCTTCATCTTGAGCGAAGCTCGCTTCATAAGTCAAAGAAACCACTAGGGTTAATGCTAGCACCGCTAGTAACGAAAGTGCAAAAGTCGAACTAAGACGCAGAACTGGAAAGAGCCGGTCTGCCTGAGCGTGGTGTGCGACGGCGCTACGGTCAGCTGATCTTCCCCGGGGGCCGGTTGGCCCAGTCGCGGCCACCCTAGGGAAACCGGCCTTGAGTTTAGCCGCTTCCAGTGATCCTCTCTACCACCTGGAGGCCTACGACGGTGTTCCGTCGCCACAGCAGTTCACTGACATCTTGGCCCGCCTTACGATCCAGTTCAACCGCACGGTCGGTTACCTCCGCTCCCCGTTTTTCGTGAGCTACGACCGGTTCGCCTTCCTCGACCG
>CAZUAM010000601.1:0-4430 GCA_964618095.1 uncultured Planctomycetaceae bacterium
CGAGCGCGACTTTTCCTGCCGTCGGCCTTCCGATATGATGGCGGAAACATCCCTTTCGAGCGGGAGCCGCCATGGACCGTGAACCGTTTGTTCCTTACGTGCCTCCGGAGAAAAGCATAGCCGAGCTGACCGTGAAGGCCGTCGGGCTGGGCTGCCTCCTGGGCTTGTTGATGACCGCCGCCAACATGTACCTGGGGCTTCGCGCCGGGATGACGGTCTCGGCCTCGATCCCGGCGGCCGTGATCTCGATGGGGATCCTCCGCGGCATTCTGCGCCGGGGCACGATCCTGGAAAACAACATCGTGCAGACCATCGCCTCGGCCGGCGAGAGTCTGGCCGCCGGGATCATCTTCACCGTCCCGGCGCTGGTGATCACCGGAGTCTGGGACGAATTCAAGTTCTGGCCAACGACTCTGATTGCAATCCTCGGCGGGCTGCTGGGCGTGTTGTTCATGGTCCCGCTGCGCCGGGCACTGATCGTCGAGGAAAAAGAGCTGAAGTACCCGGAAGGGGTGGCCTGTGCCGAGGTCCTCGAGGCGGGCCAAAAAGGCGGCAGCGGGATTCTCTACGTCTTCTCGGCCATGGGTGTCGGGGCGATGCTGAAGCTCCTGGGCGCGCACGGCATCGGCCTGCTGAAAGAAACCGTGCAAGGCGCCACCCGCGCCGGCCGCAGCGCGCTGTACTTCGGCTGCGACGTCTCGCCGGCGCTGGTGGCCGTGGGATACATCGTGGGGTTCAACGTGGCGGTGCTGGTTTTCTTGGGCGGCGCGATCGGCTGGCTGCTGGGGATCCCCATCTACTACTTACTGGCCGAATTCCCAACCGGCGCAGAGAACGTGACCGATGCCATGCACGATACGTGGGAAGGGCAGATACGCTACATGGGCGTGGGTGCGATGGTCGTGGGCGGTGTGTGGTCGATCATCGGGGTCCGGCGCGGGATCGTCAAGGGCATCCGCGGGGCGATCACCGGCTACCGGGGCGTCCGCGGCGGCCAATCGGCCCCGCGCACCGGGCGAGATCTGTCGCTATTGAGCATCCTGGGTCTCCTGCTGCCCACGATCGTGGCGGTTTATGTGCTCTACACCTTCATGCTGATCGGCAGCCCGGGGTTCGGTCTGCTGGCCAGCGCGGCCATGATCGTAGCGGCGTTCTTCTTCGTGGCCGTTTCCAGCTACGTCGTGGGTCTGGTCGGCGCCTCGAACAACCCGGTCTCGGGCATGACGATCAGCACGCTGTTGTTTGCGTGCGGGCTGTTGTGGCTTTTCGGGTTGGACGGCAATCCCGGCATCATCGCCGCCCTGGGCGTGGCGGGGGTGGTCTGCTGTGCGGCCTGCACTGCCGGCGACGTCAGCCAGGACCTGAAGACCGGCTACCTGGTCCGCGCCACGCCTTACAAGCAGCAATGGGCCCAGGTGATCGGTGTTCTTGTTGCGGCGTTTGTCATCGCCCCGACGCTCTGGGTCCTGCACTCCGGCTACGACATCGGCGTGCAAACTCGCCCGGACGTCGGCTTGCTCAGGGCGCCCCAGGCCAGCCTGTTCGCCAGCATTACCCAGGCGATGTTCGGCACCGAGGAGTCGATGCCCTGGATGATGGTCGCCATCGGCGTGGCGGTCGGCGTGGCGATCGTCTGTCTGGACGAGTGTCTGCGGCGCCGCGGGAGCAGCTTTCGCACCTACGTGATGCCGGTCGCCGTGGGGATCTACCTGCCCTGGTCGCTGGGCGTGCCGATCTTCATCGGCGGCTTGGGGGCGGCGATCACCGGCCGAATCGTCGGCAAGTCGAGAGAAAAGGAGGCCGTCCACCGCGGCGTGCTGATCGGCTCGGGGCTGATCGCCGGTGAGGCGTTGATGGGCATCCTGATCGCCCTGTTGATCTTTCTCAAGGAGAGACTCTCGCAGATGGAACTGCCCGCGACGATCCGGGCAGTTCTGGACCGGGCCGATGGTCTCTCCCAGACGATGCAGCGGATTCCCGGCCTGGTGAGCAACCTGCTGTCGGTTCTGCTGTTGGCGGCGGTGATCGCCGGGATGGTGCTGGTGGCGGTGAGAGGACGCTCGGACAGGTCAAGCGGGGATGGGCCGAAGTCGTCTTGAAGTGCACCGCCTCCGGCGAGTTGAAAGAATCCTATCGGGTGAAGCTCCAGCACCTTGAGACGATCGATGACTGGATGCAGGACAGAATCGACTGATCTGCCTGACGCATCCAGAAAGACCCATGGGAAAGGCGGAAGCGCCGTTGGGAACCAGGCGGCTGGGGCACCAACAGGGGTAAAATGACGGGTGCCCGGGAGCAGCTTGCCTGCCGCTGCCTGAGTCCAAGGGCGGGCAAGCGGTCCATGACACCCTCTCGTTCATTGTCCCTGCAAGAGTCAATAGTGAGCATCTTCGCCGAGTTTGCCGCGGAGCACACCTATCACCAGTTGGGCATGATCGCCGAGCAGCAACGGGATTTTGCGGCCGCGGAGCAGTGGTACCGCAAATCCCTGGCGATCAGAGAGAAGCAGGGCGACGAACACGGTGCGGCGAGCACCTACGGGCAGTTGGGGATCCTGGCGGGCCTACAGGGCCAATGGCTGGATTCGGCGAGGTGGCTGATCAAGTCCGTCGCGGCATTTCGTCGAACTCGGGACGAAGCGGGCGTCCAGCAAGGTGCGGGGAATCTCCTCGTGTGCTACCGGCGGGCAGACGAAGAACCCCAGGGGCGAATACGAGTCCTCTGGGAAGAGGCCGGCTTGGGGCCGTTTCCGCAACGCAGTTGACCACCTTTGGGAGGTAACCGCGCGGCAGCAGAAGATCCGAGAGCTGGATGATGCGACGGCCCACCGGACCATTCCCTCGCAGATACCGGCATCCGTCGGGAAATCGGGCCGTGTGGTAGCTCTGGCGGGTTTCCCGCGGTACAATGGCGGAATCGGTCGCTCAGGCACGATCCGAACCTGTGTTTTCTCGGATTTCCCGCTACGAACACTACAGTGCAGGGTTTCGCAACGTTGCTGTTTAGCGGGCTTACCTTGCCCGCCGTGGAATGCATTGAAAACTCCCGGTGATTTCACGGCGGGCAAGCCCGCCCGCTAAACGGGGTGATAGGGACTTTGCACGCGTGCGTCTTAGGTTATTGAATCACTGCGAGTTATACCAAGGAACCATGACTGCCGACCAGACTTGCTTCAACGAAGGAGGAATACTCATGTCCGAGATTACCCGACGTCGTTTTCTGGGCCGTTCACTGGCGGCCGCGGCAGCCGTATCCGCCACCCCGTATCTTGCCAAGGCCCGGGGCCCGAATGAAAAACTCAACGCCGCCGTGGTGGGGATTCGGGGGCGCGGCGGCGGTCACCTGAGTGCCTTCCTGGGGGATTCCCGGACGGCGGTGCTCTACGTGGTAGACGCCGACGAGAAGGTCGGCCAGGGTGCAGTCAAGCGGATCGGCGACCGGCAGGGTCTGAAGCCCAAGTTCGTCCGCGACATGCGAGAGGCGTTCGACGATGCCTCGGTGGACATCGTGAGCACGGCGACGCCGAATCACTGGCATGCGCTGTGTGGTATTTGGGCGATGCGGGCCGGCAAGGATACGTATATCGAGAAGCCGATCTGTCACGACATCGCCGAAGGCGCGGCGCTGATCGCCGCCGCCAAGAAGTACGGCCGGATGTGCCAGGTCGGCAGCCAGTGTCGCTCGCACCGGGCGCTGCGGGAGGCCGTGAAGTTTCTGGGCGAGGGCGGGATCGGCGAAGTCAAGTTTGCCCGCGGCCTGTGTTACAAGCGCCGCGGGTCGATCCGGCCGAAAGGCGACTATCCGATTCCGCCGGAGGTCGATTTCAACCTCTGGTCCGGTCCGGCCCCTTTTACCGACCCCAAGGTCACCCGCCGGCAGTTTCACTACGACTGGCACTGGCAACGGCTCTACGGCAACGGCGACCTGGGCAACCAGGGTCCGCACCAGACCGACATCGCCCGCTGGGGTCTGGGGATCGACAGGCAGCCGAATCGCGTGCTCTCCTACGGCGGCCGGCTCGGCTATCAGGCGGAGCGCAAAGACGACAGTTACGTCGATGCCGGCGACACGGCCAACACGGAGGTGTCGCTGTATGACTACGGCCAGAAATGCATCGTGTTCGAGACCAGGGGGCTCTCGGTCAACGACTCGGCCGACGAAGAGATCAACAAGCTGTTCCAGAGCGCCCGGGGCAACAGGATCGGCGTGATCTTCTACGGCAGCGAAGGGTATCTCGTCCAGAGGACCTATGAGCACTGCATTGCCTACGACAAGGATCTCAAGGTCATCAAGGAGTTCAAAGGCGGCGGAAACCACTACGGCAACTTTATCGATGCCTGCGTCAGCCGAAAAGCCGAAAGTCTCAACGCCGACGCGCGAGAAGGCCACCTCTCGGCTGCGATCAGCCACTTGGGCAATATCTCGTATTA
>CAZUAM010000602.1:0-4430 GCA_964618095.1 uncultured Planctomycetaceae bacterium
AAGAACTGCGCCCGCGACTACCGAGGCTCCAGGCAGCACCTGGAAGACAGCCTGCGGCGGCTGCGGACCGACCGCATCGATCTGTGGCAGTTCCATGAGATCAATTACCCCGAGGATCCCGACTGGATCTTCAAGCGCGGTGCGTTGAAAGCCGCCTTGGAGGCGAAAAAAGAGGGAAAGGTGCGTTACATCGGCTTCACCGGCCACAAGGACATCGACCACCTCTCGAAAATGCTCGCCAAGCCCTTCGATTGGGACACGGTCCAGATGCCGATCAACATCATGGATGCCCACTACCGCAGCTTCCAGAAGAAGGTCATGCCCGAGTGCAACCGCCGCCGGATCGGAGTGATCGGCATGAAGTCCCTGGCCTGCGGAATCCTCCCCAAGGAGGCCGGCATTGGTGCCGACGTCTGCCGCCGGTACACCTTGTCGCTGCCGATCAGCACCCTGGTCTGCGGCATTGCTTCGCGGAAAGATCTTAAGCAGGATTTGGGCATCGCTCGCGATTTCAAGCCGATGACGCCGGCGGAACTAAAGCAGCTACTGGCCGACACCAAACAGGCAGGAAAAGAAGGCCGCTACGAACGGTTCAAGACCACCAAGCAGTTCGACGGCCTGTACCATCGCATTCAACATGGCGTGCCGTAGGCGGAACTGGTAGTCTGTTTGTACTTCGCTGTTGCAACACGGGACAATCCCGGCAAGTGCTACGGCCGTAACCCCAGATCTGTCATTTGATCCCCGCCCCAACACAGTCCAGGCTTCGCGTCCGCGTTTTCACCGTCCCACACAAGCCCTGCAAAGCTTCGGCTGACGTTTCCGGGCTTCCTCACCGCTCCGATTGGCGTGGGGGGTTGTCTTCGGCCAAATGCCGGCTGCTTCCAGGCCGGCGATCAGCAGATGCCTGGTGTTGTGGAGATCGGGTGCAGGCGGTTGCGATTGCGGTAGCAGGGGAAATCGGATTCCCGCACGGATGCCTCTAACTACCTCGAACCGGTCATGAGTCGAAACCCGCACTGGACGTATTGAGCGCTCACGTACCGGACCAATTCTGGCATTCGTCGTCTGAATGGAAATAGGAGGCCACGCAAATGTTTTGGCAAGACTGGTCGCAAGAGCTGAAGAGCGTTCTCGAGTTGAAGGGAAGTCCGGTCGCCCTGACCTATGCCTCGGAGCCGGCGTCCAACGCTACGCATGAGGGAAGGCTCTGGGTGTGCCGTGCACTGAAAGCGGCGTGCGAGGGCGAGGTAATCAACCTCACGGCGGAAACCTCGGGCTGTCCGGGTGGGAGCACCTATCTGGGACTCCGAGAGATGCCCCCTGAACATCTCGACACGGTGGCAGACTTCCTAATCCATGGGGAGAAGCTGATGGCTTCGTTGGACGTGTTCTACCGCGCCCGGTCCCATGCCCCCCCGCCGCCGACGGGATTGGGAAAAGTTGTGGTCATTTCTCCGCTGGAGAAGGCCGAGCCGGCCCCGCAACTGGTGATCTTTTTCTGCATACCGCTCCAAGCGTCTCGGCTTGTGGCCCTGGTCAACTTCGAGTCGGGCGGCCCGGTCGACGTCCGCCTCTCAGGCTCCACTTGCTCAACGGCGGTCAGCACGCCGCTGTACACCGGTAAGGTGAATCTGTCGCTGGTGGACACCACCAGCCGGCACGTGTGCCACTACGACCCGCACGAACTGCTGGTGACCGTTCCCATGCACCTGATGCACGGCGTGATGCGGAGCCTCGATCGTTGCTCGGCGGGCCGGGCGCCGATCCAGTGGCCCGAGCAAATGGCGGCGCTCATGAAGGAAGACTGATCTGACGTTCGAGAGCCGATCTGCTTTGAGAGGGTTTCTGAACTCTGACTTCTCGCCTCGAAGGATCGGCCGGGAAACAACTCCAGCAAATCATCTGTAGGGTGCATGCTCGCACGCACGTGGAGTGTGGGTTAATCCCAATGCTGCAAACAACCACGCCGAAGGCGTTTGACAACATAGCCTTGGGGCGCGCAGCGCACCCTGGGTTGCGGAAACAGCAATCGTCACGGCAAACCCCGAAGGGGTTTTACAAACTGGCAGCAGGGTCCTTGACACCGGGCCGGCGGGCGAATACTCTGCGGAGCGTGGGCCCGTCTCGCCGGGCCCGCCTGTCTACTTGCAGGAGAACAGCCGCCGATGACGACCCCCCAGTTCCGCGGTTCACTCTACATCGACGGTCGCTGGAGCGAGGCCGGGCACCGACCGGAGGTTGGTCGCGGGCGGACCGTCGACGTGGTCAATCCGGCCACGGAGGAGACGCTTTGCCAGGTCGCCTACTGCGGTCAAGCGGAGACCCAGCGGGCCGTCGAGGCCGCCGTGGGGAGACCCGTTAACACGTCGAGTCGAAATACGTCTCGCTGGCGATGGAGGGCTGACGTCCGGTGGGTTGACCGGCAACCGGGTGGATCGTATGTTCACGACTGACCCCACTTGGCCGTCCCGGCGGTTTCTATATGAGGGAAACACGTGTATTTCTGACGGATAGGAGAACTGAGCAATGATCAGAATTGTGGCCACGATACTGACCGCAGGACTGGTTTTGACCCTTGCTGGTTGCGGTGCGGAGCAGCAGCCGCCCCAGGCGGGCAACGGCGATGAAAAACCGAAACCGGAGACCCAAAAGCCGGCTGAAAGCCCGCCTGAGGAAGGCCGGGTTGAATCGGATCATGCACAATCGGTGGCCTTCGCGGTGGCCTGGTGCACCGACGCCGATCCCGCGGCGGCCGCCAAGACCGCCACGGCCGAGGCGATCAAGACGCTCGGCTGCCCACCCAAAGGTCTGATCTTCTACGAGTACTTCCCGAAGACGGTTAAGCTGACGGTCGAAAAGGACGAGGGCGAAGGAGAGGAAGCGGGGAAGGAGGTGCGCGACCTGGAAAAGGAAGGGGAGGTGCCCGTCCCAGAGAAGAAAGAAGACGTGCCCGACCGGGAAAAGGAAGAGGAGACGCCCGCGCCGGAGAAGGAAGAAGACGTGCCCGTGCAGGAGAACGAAGAAGAGGTGCCCGTCCCGGACAAGGAAGAAGAGGTGCCCAACGGGGAGAAGGACGAAGAGGTGCCCATCCCCGAGAAGGAAGAAGAAGCGCCCGACTTGGATACAGAGAAAGAGGTGCCCGACTTGGACAAAGAGAAGGAGGTTCTGCCGGCGATCCGGGGCGTGGCCGAGTCGGTGCCGGTAATCGGCTGCCGTGCCCGCTCGCTGGTCACCGGCGGTACGATGCTCAGCGATACCGTGGCCGTTCTGGCAGTCGGCGGTAACGACGTCTCCTGCAAAGCGGTGAAGGCCCAGCTCGAGGTGGAGCGCAAGGCGGTGGGCAACTCGATCGCCAAGCAGCTCGGCGACGTGAAGGATCTGAAGCTGGTAATGGCCCTTTCGGAGATGAACCTTTCCTTCGACACCACGGAGGGCGTCTCGGTGGAGGACTTCATCCGTGGCGTGCTGGAGACCGCCGGCAAGGACGTGACGCTCTTCGGCGGCAACTGCATGCCCAACGACCCGGCGGCGGGAGACCTGGGCGGCGTGCAGTTTATCGACGACGAGGCGCTTTCCGGGCACGTGGTGGCCATGGGCATCGGCGGCCCGATCGCCGTGCACGCCAACCACACCAACGAGTTCACCCCCTCGGAAGAAACCGTGACGGTCACCAAGGCCGAGGACAAGTGGGTCTACGAGTTCGACGGTCAACCGGCACCGGAGGTCTATCGTAAGATCCGCGGGATGGAAGCCGATGAGCAGTTTACGATCGACTGGCAGCACCCGATCGGCGTGGTCGTGGCCGAGGACAAGGTCTATCTGCGGATGGTGCTCGGGGAGGATCAACAGAAGCAGGGGCTACAGTTCGTGGCGGCAGTTCCCGTCGGCACCAAGGTCAAGATCCTCAAAGGCGGTGCCGATCCCCGGGCGATCTTGGACTCGGCCAAGGAGGGCATCGCCGAGTCGCTTCAGAAGGCCGGCGAGAGTAAGCCGTTGCTGGCTCTGCTCTCGGACTGTTGTGCCCGGGGGATGCGGCTGCGGGAATTCCGCAAGGCCGACGAATGTGAGATTCGCCAGGCGATCCTGCCGGCCATCAAGGACAAGGGCGAGTTGCCGATCTTCGGCTTTTACGCCTGGGGCGAACTGGGGCCGATCGCCGGCGAGTTCGGCGGCCTCAACTGCATGTACCAGCAGCACACCTTCGTCTCGGCCGTGCTCACCGAGGAGATCGGAAATGCAAATTGAGAATTGAAAAATGCAAACTGCAAATTGCAGAATGATCTGTTGGCGTCAGACAATTTGGGATTTTCAATTTGCAATTTTCAATTTGCAATATGAAGCCGGGGCTTTGTCTGGCTGCGGCCCTGCTGCCCTAAGGGGCGAACGATAAATAACTTCCCGTTTTCTTGTGGGAGGCGACTCTGTCG
>CAZUAM010000603.1:0-4424 GCA_964618095.1 uncultured Planctomycetaceae bacterium
GCCGTACCAAGCGGCGACGGGGAGTTCCGCGCGTTCGCCGTCCCGGGCAAGGTCGCCCCCGGCATGGTTCTGGGCCAGGACCGCCTGCCGTCGCTGGCAAAGCCCGGAAAGAGCGGGACCGCGATGGCCGATTTTCTCGAACATCGCCTCCACGTGTTCACGATTCGGTTGACCATAGCCAACCACCAGACCGCTCATATCGACCTCCGAGATGTTGATGAATCGCCTGTCATAGGGGGCCCACTCTCCTTCACCATCGCAGAGCGAGGATCTCCGGACCCCTCTGGCGACGGGTGCCTAGCCGCCCTTTTTGCAGCGCACACAAAGCACCGTTTGGGCAAGAATCGCCCAAATGACCAGGATTTACTTCGTGTTAAAACAACTCTTTCTCGCGCACGGACTCTTGGCGAAACACTGAATGTACCAATATTGCCGAGACTTAGCAAGGGCGCGGCTCCCATCTGCCCGACTTACTCACGACCGGGATTGACGAATCATATCTCGTGTAGAAAATAGTTGTGTACGCTGTTCCACCCCGGATGAATCGAGGACTCACTAGATGTCGAATGCTCTACCGTTGGAGGAACAGGTGATTGCCGCGCTGCGACGGATTACCCGGGCAATCGACCTCCATTCCCGCCTTCTACTACAAGAGAATGGATTGACCATCCCCCAACTTGCTGCCTTGCAGGCAATCCAACGCCTGCAGCCCATCACTGTGGGGGCCTTGGCGAGGGGCATTCACCTTGGCCAAGCCACGGTTACGGGCATCTTGGGACGGTTGGAGAATCGCGGCCTTGTTAGCCGGACACGAGGTGACCTTGACCGACGAAGTGTCGTCGTCCAGTTGACCGACGACGGCGCCCAGTTGGTCAAGGAGGCCCCCTCTTTGCTGCAAGACCGATTCCATCGGGAGTTGGCAAAGCTCCACGAGTGGGAGCAGACCATGATCCTGGCGACACTGCAGCGGATCGCCTCGATGATGGACGCCGAGGACATCGAGGCGGCTCCGGTACTCGTTCCGGGCGTGGTCAGTGCGGCAGAGGAGGACGTGTCACGCTACCTGGAGAAGGCCGTCGTGCCCGCCGACGAGACCCCTTTAGCGGAGGAAGCGTTGGGCACCATCGAGCAGCCAGTACAGGAGGGACCAGCCAATGGAGCCAACAGTAATCGCCTCGGTCATTCCTCGACGGGGCGGAATGAGCGGGGATAGTCCATTTTCACGCAGGAAATAAGATGAGTAATCAGCTAATCCAAAAAGTTCAAGACGCCCGACGGCCAAACCTCCTCGGTAAGCATGGCCTCGACGATGGACATGGCGATCATCCGCGACCTCTTCGAGAATACTCTCAGCGCCGCACGGATCCTGGAGCGCGACCCCCAGCTCCAGACCGAATTGAACGAGAAGCTGCCGCCGCTCTACCCGCATCAAGTCGGCCGCTGGGGCCAGCTCCAGGAATGGTACCGGGATTGGGATCGCCCCGACGATCGCCACCGCCATCTTTCTCATCTTTACGGTGTGTATCCCGGCCAGCAGATCACGCCGCGAAAAACGCCCCGGCTCGCCGCGGCCGCCGCCAAGGCGCTGGAGATTCGGGGGACAGGCGACGTCGGCTTCAACCGGGCGTGGGCCGTCAACCTTTGGGCGCGTCTGGGCGAGGCCGAGCGGGCGCGTGTGGATCGGCGAGATCGAGATGCGACTGGTCCGTGACCGTGGCCGGACCGCCAGGCCGCGACGGCAAGCCAGCCAACTTCGAGAACCTCAAACCGAAGTCGATCCAGCAGTCGGGCCGCAAGCCGTGGGCGGCGATCCGTTGCCGAGGGCTTGGGCGTCACCGGACGTCAACCGGCGCGCCGGTTCGCCCCGAATCCAGTGCCGCCTCCACGACGGCACAGATGGCGCGTCCCGCCTTGGCATCGAGGATCGTCTCGCCGTCGGTATCGATGGCCTGTAGAAAGTCTTCGACCAACAGGTAATCGAGGTCGTCTGCTACTCGGCGATTTCTGAACTCTTTTGCCGGCTGACCCCGGTAATATACTCCCACCTCCGGCCGTGCTTCCGTGATCACCAGCGCACCTTCGCTGCCCAGGACGTGAATTTTGATCTCGGCGATCTCGGGATGACTGGCTGCGCCGATGCGTCCGATGGAAAGCATGGCGAGCATGCCATGGTCCATCTCCAGGGTTACCGTCGCCAGATCCTCCACGCCGTTGTCGGCGTGAAGCTGGTGGAAATGAGAGGCGGTGCGGGCAAACACCCGCCGGACTTCGGCCCCGGCGAGCATCCGCAGATACGCCAGCGGGTAGATGCCCTCGATCTTCAGCTCTCCGATCGGTTCCCGGCCGACACCCCCGTCAGAGCCGTCCGCGTGGGCGGCGATCTGGGCATCGAGCCAATTAAGCGGCGGATCGCCGGCGGTGCGCGAACCTTTCGGCGGCCCGGCGTCTTTGGCGAAATGAAAGTCGACGTGAAATGCGTATGGTTTGCCGACGGCACCCTCTCGGATGGCGCCCTGGGCGTGGTTTAGTGACGGCAGGAAATCCCGATTCCACATCATGAACTTGACGTTGCTCCGCTCGATCGCCTCGACCAGACGTTCGCACTCGGAGAGTCTTGTCGTCATCGGCTTGTCCTGCACGACGTGCAGTCCGGCATTGGCCGCCCGGACGCTCAGATCGCAATGGCGCTCGGCCTCGGAGCTTACCACTGCGATTTGGCCCCGGTAATCTGCAAGGGCCTGCTCGACGTTGCGGACGTACGGTATGCCGAGCTCTTCGGCGAACTGCACGTTCCGTTCGTGTACCCAGTGCGGCCGGTCCGGGTCGTCGGCCACCACGGCCAGCCGTAGGCGCGGGTGCGCCGCCACCGCGCGGGCCTCGCAATCGTGCTTGACCACGCTGAGGACGGCAACTCGCAACGTTTCAGATGAATCAGATAAACTCATAACAGCTCCCCACCAACTGCATGGCGCGACCGGATTTCAGCGACCGGCCCGCTGCCCGGACAACCTCTGCCGCCTTGTGACCATCCTCGGCGGTGATCGCCGGTGGGCGGCCTGCTTCGATTCCGTCGACGAACTCTTGGAGCTCGGCGAGGTGATGCAACTTTCCCTGGCCCGCGGGCAGAGCCGTCGGGCGGCCCCCGCGGTATAGCAAGTGCATGTTATGGTGATCGTCGGCGTAGGCTGCGCCGGCGGAGCCGATGACCGAGAGGGAGAAATAGTCTGATCCCGGTGGGAGCATCATGGAGTGATCCACCAGTGCCATGCCGCCGTCGGTGTACCCCAGATGCACCTGGACGTAACCGTACGAGCCCCGGGCAGCCTCCGGCCCGGCGTGTCCGGCGGCATAGACTTCGCCGGGCAGAGCGTCGAAGATCCAGTTGGCCAAATCGACCTCGGGCAATACGGCCGGAAAGATGGCGGCCGTGGCGCCGGCTTGCTCGGGGTCCGGCGGGGTCTGCTGGTCAACGTGCGGCGGTCTCCAGTCATGTATCCGCAGCAGACCGGGCGCTCCCAGAATCCCCGACCGGAGGCAGCTCTTCACCTCTGCGACCGAAGGCAAGAATCGCGTCACCTGTCCGAGCATGAACGTCACGCCCGCGGAGCGACAGGCCGCGATCGGCTCATCGCCCGGGGGCATCCGAAGCAGCAGCGGCATATCCAACAATACGTGCTTGCCTGCTGCTGCCGCCTGTGCTACGACGGACTGCGGCGAGCCGCTTGTCCGGCGAATGACCACCGCATCGAAGGCGTCCGCGTGGTCGCTGAGCAGATTCTCGAAACTCGTGGCCCAGAGCGGCACGTATTGCCCGACCTCGATGAGCGACTCGGCCGTGCGGCGGGCCGTGGCGCCGCGGGGATCGACGACCGCCGCGAGCCTCGCCCCTTGCAGACGGGAGACGACCTCGCCGTAGTCGGCCGTCGCGCGGTCACAGCCAATCAGTGCGATTCGGATCATAGTTCCCGTATCAGTCCTCCAATTGCCTGCCGGCCGTGTCCGGTGCCAGGAGGATTACCCCCATGCCGACGGCGAAGATGAAGCTCGTAATCGTTCCGATCTGCGCGTAGTCGGAGTGGAAATAGGATATCAGCGCGCCGGTGGCAAACACAGTGACCGTGGTAAGAATCCGGCCGAAGTTGTAAGTTACTCCCGCACCGGTCGAACGGACATGGGTGGGAAACAACTCGGGAAGAAACAGCGGCAGCCAGCCGAAATACAGACCGTTGAAGACCCCCAACACGGCAACAAGCATCATGAACTGCCCGTCGCCCGGGATCACCGAGCGAAACAGATACTGGGCCGTCACCAGGGATCCGAGGCTAACCAGGAAATAGCAACGGCGGCGACCCACTCGGCTGGCGACCCAGCCGCCGAGCAGACTGCCGATGATGCTGGTGACCGATCGCCAGAACTGGGTAGCC
>CAZUAM010000604.1:0-4420 GCA_964618095.1 uncultured Planctomycetaceae bacterium
TGGCCTTGAGGAGAGCTCACTATTGCAAATTGAAAAATAAAAATTGCAGATTGAAAATTGAGGACTGACAACTGACAACCGAACGCTGACCTCACCCCAACCCATTGGAGAAACCCCAATATGAAAACCGTACTGATTGCGCCGCGGAAGTACGTCCAAGGGAGAGGCGTGCTTGCCGAAGCTGGCAGCTATGTTGCCATGCTGGGCAAAAAGCCGCTGGTGCTCTGGGACTCCTGCGTCAAAGAGATCGTGGGCGAGACCGTGCTCGAAAGCCTCCAGCAGGCGGGCCTGGAAGTGCTGGAAGTACAGTTCCACGGCGACTCGACCCCGCAGGAAGTCTCGCGGGTCGCACAAATGGCCCAGCAGAACGGGGCCGACGTGGCGGTGGGCATCGGCGGCGGAAAGGCCCTGGATACGGCCAAGGCGGCCGCCGTCCGGGCCGGCCTGAAGATCGTCACCGCGCCCACGATCGCCTCAAACGACTCCCCCACCAGCGCCGCCACCGTCTGGTACGACGAAGACGGCAATTGCACCGGGTTCGAGTGCTGGCCCTTCAACCCCGACATCGTCCTGGTCGACAGCCGGGTGATTGCCAACGCCCCGGTCCGGGCGTTCGTGGCCGGCATGGGCGACGCCTTGGCCACCTGGCTGGAGGCCGAAGCGGCCTACAAGACCCGGGCCCTCAACCTCGGCGGCGGGGTCTCCACCATGGCCGCCATGGCCCTGGCCCGCCTCTGCTACGAGACCCTCATGGAGTACGGCCTGGAGGCCAGGCGAGCGGTCGAGCAGAAAGTGCTCACACCCGCGGTGGAAAAGGTCATCGAGGCCAACGTGCTCCTTTCGGGCCTGGGCTTCGAGAGCGGCGGCCTGGCCACCGCCCACATGATCGCCAACGCACTGCCCTCTTTCCCCGAGTGCAGGAATCTGATGCACGGCGAGAAGGTGGGCTTCGGCGTCCTGAGCCAACTCTGCCTGGATGATGAGCTAGACGTGGACGAAATGTATGCTATCGTAGACTTCGAGATCGCCGTGGGCCTGCCGGTCTGCTTCGCCGACCTGAACCTGCACGGGGTCACCCGCGAAACGCTCCAGCCGATCGGCGACCTCTGCGCCGGCGAAGGCTCGTTGTGTGCAAACCATCCGTTCGAAGTCACCGCCGACGGCGTGGTCGACGCGATGATCGCCGCCGACGCCCTGGGCAAAGCCCGAAAGCAGCAGATCGAGGTTGACGAAGTTTAGCCCCGGCGGCCACGCCGGGAGATAGTTTAGCCCCGGCGGCCACGCCGGGAGATAGTTTAGCCCCGGCGGCCTCGCCGGGAGATAGTTTAGCCCCGGCGGCCACGCCGGGAGATGCCCCCCGTGGACGTAGCGGGCAAACGCCTCAGCAAAACCGAAGACTGAAAGTACCCCCACAAAAGGAGATCAGCCATGTTCAGAACCCCCCATTCCCGACACGTTTTGGCCGTACTGCTGACGCTGGTTGCGGTGATTGTCTCCGCCGGATGCCCCCAGCCGGACACACCACCCTCGCCGAAAGAGTCGGCGCCGCAAGGGCCGGTCCCGGACCAGCCAACGGCCAAGCAACCGGAACCGCTCGCCAAGGCCGAGCTGCTGGTCGACCTGCCCACCGACGTCTGCAACACGCCGGACGCCATGTGCCTGCTGCCCGACGGAAACGTGATCCTCTCCATGCCCAACTTCAACACACCCGACCAGCCGCCGCTGTTGATGAAGATCACCCCGGAGAACAAGCCGGAAGTGTTCTACAAGCTTCCGCCCAACGCGGATACCGGCAAACCGTTCGGCCCGCTGGGCGTCTGCGTGGCGCCGTCCGGAGATCTGTTCCTGGCCGATTATCAGTTGGAGGACCCCGGCAAGTCACGCGTGGTGCGGATCGCCATCAAAGACGGCAAGCCCGTAAACACCGTCACCGTGGTCTCGGGGTTCAACGTCTCCAACGCGGTGATCGTCCGCGACGGATACCTCTACGTCAGCGAAACCCAGATCGATGCCAAGGCCCAACCGTCCACAAGCGGCGTGTTCCGCTTCAAGCTGGGCGAAGAAGGCGTCGAGCTGAACACACCGCTTACCGACGATCCCCATCTGATCGCCACTATCGAGTGCCACGACAAGGAGCTTCCCCTGGGCGCGGACGGGCTGTGCTTCGACAAGCAGGGCAACCTCTACGTCGGCAACTTCGCCGGCGGCACCGTCCACAAGCTCACCTTCGACGACCAGGGCAAGGTCACCTCGAACAAGATCTTCGCCAAGGCCGATTTCATGAAGAGCGCCGACGGGCTCTTCTTCGATCCGAATCGTGAGAGGATCTACGTGGCCGATTCGCGGGCCAACGCCGTGCAGGTCGTCTCGCTCGACGGTTCCGTGCAGACGCTGGCCCAAAACGGCGACACCGACGGCACCGACGGCGGGATGGATCAGCCCTGCGAGGTGCTGCTGCGGGGCAACGAGTTGATCGTCTCGAACATGGACTGGCCCGTCGCCGGCTGCATCAACAAGCAGTACGACAAGCCCTGCACGTTGTCGGTGATCAAGCTGGACTAAGGATCTTGCAATCTCTGCGGGAGAACATTGACATGGAGCGAACGCTCGTTCTGCTGAAGCCGGATTGCCTCCAGCGGCGACTGCTGGGCCGCGTGCTGGCACGATTCGAGGACAAGGGTCTTCAGATTGCGGCCTTGAAACTGATGCAGGTAACTCCGGAGCTGGCCCGACGCCACTACGCCGAGCACGTCCGCAAGAAATGGTACCCGGCGCTGGAGGCGTTCATCACCAGCGGCCCACTGGTGGCGGCCGTCGTCGAGGGGCCGGACGCGATCCGCGTGGTCCGCGAGATGGTGGGCGAGACCAACGGCCTGGAGGCTGCCCCGGGCACGATCCGCGGCGATTACGGTTCCAGCAAACAGATGAACCTGGTCCACGCCGCCGACGGCCCCGACTCGGCCCGCCGCGAGATCGAAATCTTCTTTGACCGGCACGAAATCCACAGCTACGAGCTGACGATTCGCCGCTGGCTCCGCGCCGGCGATGAAGATTAGAGGTCTGTCGAGTTTGACTTTGCCCCGCTATTGATCGTCGGAAAACCAATGTCGTGGACGTTCTCTGGTTCCCAAGCTCCAGCTTGGGAACCCGGGGGCGACAGGAGGTGGCTAGGTGGCGGCGGTTCCCAAGCTGGAGCTTGGGAACCAGGGGGGCGAACCAGGGGGCGACGGGAGGTGGCCGGGCAGCGGCGGTTCCCAAGCTGGAGCTTGGGAACCAGGTGGACGTTACTTTCCTGAGTGTCAATAAACGGCGTCCTGCCGTCCGCCCTGGCCCAACTTCCCCGCCGGGGTCTCTGCCCGCAACTGCCCGATCATCTCCCGGGTGGCAGCCTCAACCGCCTCTTGCCAGCGTGCCGGGCCGAATCGCCGGGCGTACGGGCTGCGTGCGTGGGCGAAGATGATCCCGCGGGAGTTGTTGATCACCGCCCCGCTGCCCTGCCGGTCGAACGCCCCGGCCACGTCGGCCGCCGTGCCGCCCTGGCTGCCGAACCCGGGGACCAAAAACCACGCGTGCGGCATCTCCGCCCGCAGCTCGGCAAGTTGTTCCGGATAGGTGGCCCCGACCACGGCCCCAATCGCCCCGTAGCCGCACGCCCCGGCCGTTTGCTCGGCCAACCGCTCCACGTATCGGGCCACGTGCCGATACAGCGGCCGGCCGTCGGTCATCAGGTCCTGAAACATGCCGCCGCCGGGGTTGGAGGTCTTCACCAGCACGAACACCCCGGCGTTCCGCTCGCCGGCCACCTCGACGAACGGCCTCAGGCTGTCTGCGCCCAGATAGGGGCTGACGGTGATCGCATCGGCCCCCCAGGGGCTCTGGCCGCCGCTGCCGAGCAGTCCCCGGGCGTAGGCCGTGGCGGTCGAGCCGATGTCGTTTCGCTTCCCGTCGAGGATCACCAGCAGGCCCTTCTCTTCTGCGTACCGGACGGTCTCGGCCAAGGCGGTCATTCCCGGCGGCCCGAGTTGCTCGAAAAACGCGGCCTGCGGCTTGACGGCCGGTACCGTGCCGGCCACCACGTCGATCACCCCGCGGCAAAACGTGGCGTACGCACGCGCCTGTTGGACGCAGTCGATGTCTCCCCCCGTGGGAAGTATCCCCTCCGGCAGCATCTCCGCCCGCGGATCGAGTCCCACCAACACCGGGTTTCCGCAGCGCCGCACGGCCGCCTGAAGTCGATCGGGGAAGGGGAGCAAGGGGACATTCCTTTCGTCAAAGATGGGCCTTCGGCCGCTCCGCCCGCGGACAAGATCGCCCCGAGCGATCCTGCCGGTCCATTCTTACCGCTTGCCGGCCGAAATACGAGCCCCGGGTGCATTCTGCACTTTGCGCGCGCCGACTCATGATTGGTAATTCATAACCG
>CAZUAM010000605.1:0-4418 GCA_964618095.1 uncultured Planctomycetaceae bacterium
GGCGGCGGGAAAACGGGAAGCAGTCAGTTGAGAAGCGACTGCCAAAAACGCTCGACCTGAGCCTGGGTCTGTTCCGGAGATCCGGAGTTATCTAGTACCACATCGGCACGCTCGCGCTTGAAGTCCAGCGATTCCTGGGCTTCCTCACGAGCCGCAAAATCCTCTCTGCTCCAACCGCGGGCCGATGCTCGCACGAGACGCGTCTGCCGGGGCGCGTCGACGAACACCAGCTTCTCACATAGTTTATCCCAACCGGCCTCCAGAAGCAACGGCGCATCGAGCACCGCAGCCACGGCACCCGAGCCAGCCAACGCCTCGGCCTGCCGGGCGAGCAGCCGGCCGATCTCGGGATGGGTCAGTTGTTCCAGATGTCTTCGTTCTCGTGGTCCGTCGGGTGGATCGGCAAATACGAGGCGGGCCAACCGGCTGCGGTCGATGCGGCCGTCGGGGCCGAAGACCTGGTGGCCCCAGCGGCGTCGCACCGCCGCCTCGATCCGCGGCAGCCGCAACACCTCGTGCCCTGCCCGATCCGCATCCAACACCCCGGCACCCAGCCGGGCCAACTGCCGGGCGACCAGGCTCTTGCCGCTTGCCACCCCGCCCAGGATGCCGATCAGGTGCATGGAGTAGGGAGTAGGGATTGGGGATTGGGGATTGGGGTCCGTGATTCTGCCGCTGATGGTAAGGTGGCCCCGTTTCCGGCCGGCGTATCAGGGCGCACGGACGGGATCCTTACTCCAAATCATAGCCCTCTAATCCCTAACCCGGACGAGCCGGAACCATACAGGATTTTCGATAGGTGTTTTTGCTGGTTTTTGGAGGTCTATGCTGTTACCTTTTCAAAACTTCGCAGGATTCCAAACGTCCGTTTTATCCTACAAATCACGGGATAGATCGACTTGCACGAAAAAGTTCTTGCCGTTTTGCGCAAGATTTGATCGGTAACGGTGCAATCCCCAATCCCCAATCCCCAATCCCCAATCCCTAATCGGCAACTGGTTTCGCGTCGGCCCAGTTGGGTCCGGTTTTTATGTCTACCTTCAGGGGGACGTTGAGCTTCTCGGCGCCGGCCATTTCCTCGGTGACGAGCTTGGCCAGGTTGTGGAGCTGATCGGAGGGGACTTCGAAGATCAACTCGTCGTGGATTTGCAGGAGCATCCTTGCCGGGAGTTTTTCCCGCCGCAGCCGGCAGTGGATCGCGATCATGGCCATCTTGATCAGATCTGCCGCGGAGCCTTGGATGACCGTGTTGATGGCGGTCCGCTCGGCGAGGTTCCTCTGACGGCCGGCGGGCGGGCGAACTCCGCGGATCGCCCGACGCCGCCCCCGGATAGTACTAACATACCCGTTCCGGCGACATTCCGCCAGTAGCCGTTCGAGAAAGTCCTCGATTCCGGGGTACCCCTCGAAATAGTTATCGATGAATCGGGCCGCCTCGTCTTTCTCGATCCCCAGGGCCCGGGCCAGTCCGAAGGCACTCTGCCCGTAAATCACCCCAAAATTGACGGCCTTGGCCGCGCGGCGCATCTCGGGGGTCACCTCTTCCAGGGGGACTCCGTTTACCTGTCCGGCGACCCGGGCGTGGACGTCCTCATCGCGTGCGAAGGCCTCCGAGAGGCGGCTGTCGGCGGAGAAATGGGCCAAGACCCGCAGCTCGATCTGGGAATAGTCGGCGGCCATCAAGACCCAGCCTTCCTGGCCCGGCACAAAGGCCGAGCGGATCTCCCTGCCCGCCTCGGTCCGCACGGGGATGTTTTGCAGGTTCGGATCGCTGCTGCTTAACCGGCCGGTGGCCGTGACGTGCTGGTTGAAGGACGCGTGCACCCGTCCGGTGGCCGGGTGGACCATCTGCGGCAAGGCATCGACGTAGGTGCTCTTGAGCTTGGCGTACTGGCGATATTCGAGCAGCTTGGCCGGGAGCGGATGGACCCGGGCCAGCTCCTCCAGGACTCCGGCATCGGTGCTCGGCCCGGTCTTGGTCTTCTTGGTAACCGGCAATTTGAGCTCGGTAAACAACACCTGCTGGAGTTGCTTGGGCGAGGCGACGTTCAGCGGGTGCCCGGCCAGTTCGCAAATCTCCTGCTGAAGTGCATCGATTCGCGTACCGTAGGAGCGGCTGAGCTCGGCCAGGCGGTCGACGTCGACGCGGATGCCGTTGTATTCGAGCTCGACCAGGACGTCGACCAGGGGCATTTCCAGTTGGTGGAAGAGGTCGTCGAGGTTCGCTTGGGCCAGCTTTTCGGCCAGGATGGGTCGCAACCTCAGGGGCAGCAGGGCGTCTTCGCCGGCGTAGTCGGCGACTTGGGGGACGGGGACCTGGTCCATCCGCTTCTGATTCTTGCCGGTGCCGATCAGCTCCTCGATCTTGATGGTGGCGTGGTGGAGGTAGCGTTTGGCCAGGTCGTTGAGGTTGTGGTTCCGTTGACCCGGATCCAACAGGTAGCCGGCCACCATGCTGTCGAAGGCCGCCCCGGCCAGTTCGATCCCGGCCGAACGCAGCACGATCATGTCGTATTTCAGGTTCTGTCCCAGCTTCTCGACGGCCGGGTCTTCGAGCACCGGGCGGAGGGCCTGGAGTGTCGGGCGGAGGTCCAGGCAGGGCTCTCCGGCCGGGGCGCGAACGGGCAGATACCACGCCTCGTCGTCTTGGAAGGCGAACGAGAAACCGACGATTTCTGCCCAGCGAGGCCAGATGTTGGTGGTCTCGTGGTGCAGCGAGATGCACTTCTGCTGTCGCAACTTGGCGAGAAAGTCGTCGAGTTTCTCTGGGGTGTCGACGAGGCGGTACTGGGGCTGGGAGGCGGGCGGCGGAGGGGCGGGTTTCCCCTGGAGCAGGTCGAGCTTTTCCGCCAGGCTGCGGAAGCCGAACTGGTGGAACAATTCCAGGGCCTTGGAGCGGTCGGAGCCGTCGAGCCGCCCGGCGCCCCAGTCGATCGCCACCGGCACGTGCCGCTCGAGCCGGACCAGGCGGCGGCTCAAGAGGGCCTGCTCGCCGTGCTTGAGCAGGTTTTCCTTTCGCTTGGCTCCGGAGACCTCGCCGGCATGTTTTAGGACGTTTTCGAGCGTGCCGTATTCTTCGAGTAGTTGACGGGCGAACTTGGGCCCGATCAGCGGCACGCCGGGCACGTTGTCGACCGGATCGCCCACCAGGGCCTGAAAATCGACGACCTGCTGGGGGCTGATCCCCCAATCGGCGTTGAGCGCCTCGCGGTCGAAGACCCGGTTCTTACGGATGTTGTAGAGCTTCACCCGATCGGTGATCAGTTGCCGGCAGTCCTTGTCGCCGGTGACCAGGAAGCAGCGGCCGCCCAAGTCCTCGGCCAGCCGGGCGAGGGTGGCCATGACGTCGTCGGCCTCGTACGACGGGCAGCCTACGGCGGGTACTCCCAGGGCCTCGATCACCCGGCGAATCGAGGCGATCTGGGGAACCAGGTCCTCGGGCATCTCGGCCCGCTGGATCTTGTACTGCTCGTACATCTCGTGCCGGAAGGTCTTGCCCGGCAGGTCGAACGCACAGAAGAGAAAATCGGGCTTCTTTTCTTCCAGCAGGTAGAGGAGATCGCGGGTGAAGCCGTAGACGGCGGCGACGGGTTCTCCGCTGGGGCTGGACATTTCGGGCAGGGCGTGGAAGACCTGGTAGATCAGGGAGTGGGAGTCGACCACCCAAACGGTCTGTCCTTGGAGACTCTCCGGGGGCGGGCCGACGGGCGGTGGTTGTACTGCGGGGAGCGGATCGTCGGCAGGATGGGCCGGGGGCGGTTCCTGCGATTGGGGCTCAAAACCGGGCAGTGAGATTTGCCGGTCTTGCTGGTTCATCGATCAGCCGCCAGATGGAGGGGGAAACCAGGGACGGGGTTGATCTTCTTGTACAGGAAAGGTGCGGCTTGTTCAAGCGTCGGGCGGGTTGAACGGGCGCGATATTGCCCCCCGCTGGGCGTACTCCCTGACACGCCACTCCCCCCGAACGGCTTTTTGTTGCGGGCCGGGTAGATCGACAGGGTGGGAGTCAGGTCCCAGATTTGAGATGTGCGAAGATTGGTCGGTGGGGCTGCCGTGGGGCCCTACGGCATTTCGTTGACAGCCCCCTGGAGTTTGGTTAGAATCGACGTAGGTTATTGTCTTGAAAGCCTTAGCTCCATCCGTCTCGGCTCTTCCGGAACGGCCGAGTGGGAGTATGAGAGGAGGCTGCTGGCACACCCTAGCTTCGGGTGCACGTCGTCTACTGCACCGGAACCGCACAGGAGCAAGTCCGCCATGGCACGCGAGAATCAAGGTCTGCAAATCGCGTTGATTATCCTGTTCATGCTCACCATCATCTTGGGGGTGACCACGTACATCTTCTGTTCGCGGTACATCGAGGCCGACGATCGGGCCCGCAAGAACGGGGACGATTTGGCCAACACCAGGACGGCCAACCA
>CAZUAM010000606.1:0-4386 GCA_964618095.1 uncultured Planctomycetaceae bacterium
TTTCTCGCCCAGGGAACCCTCTATCCCGACGTGATCGAAAGCGGCGGCTCGCCCGACGGACCGGCGGCAACCATCAAATTGCACCACAACGTCGGCGGCCTGCCGAAGGATTTCGCTTTCGAACTGATCGAGCCGCTGCGCGACCTGTTTAAGGACGAAGTGCGGATGTTGGGCGCCCAATTGGATCTGCCCGAGGAGATCGTCTGGCGGCATCCGTTCCCCGGCCCGGGCCTGGCCGTCCGCTGCGTGGGCGAGCTGACAAAAAGCCGGCTCGACACCCTCCGGGAGGCCGACGCAATCGTGGTCGAGGAGATCAAGCGGGCCGGGCTCTATCGCCAGACGTCCCAGGCCTTCGCCGTGCTCCTACCCGTGCAAAGCGTGGGCGTGATGGGCGACGCCCGGACCTACGAGGACGTGGTGGCCGTCCGCTCGATCGACAGCGAAGACTTCATGACGGCCGACTGGAGCCACCTGCCCCACGAGCTGCTGGCGCGGATCTCCACCCGCATGATCAACGAAGTCCCCGGTGTGAACCGCGTGGTCTACGACATCAGCTCCAAGCCCCCGGCCACGATCGAGTGGGAGTAGGGGATTTGGGATTGGGGATTGGGGATTGGGGATTTGGGATTGGGGATTGGGGTCTGGGATTCAGGTAACGAATCCATCGCCCCCACGGGACTTGTCGCCGTAGAGCGATGATTCAATCAGCGCCCCACCGGGACGAGCCCGGTGGTGGCGTGCCGTGGTCCTCGCTCGGCACGGTAGTGGTCAATCGGCGCCCCGGCGAGCAACCACCACGGCGACCGGCTCCCGCCGCGATGCCGCCAGGGTTTTTCTCCCTCAGCGGTTGTCAAGAAAGACAGCGTCGCACTTCTGGCGAGCAGCCCCGTCCGGGAGGGGGGCCGAATGTGCTGACATTCCAGCAACCCCGCCCTCCCGGGCGGGGCTATCGACACAGGCAGGAACGGGAACGTGTTCTTGCACAAGTCCTGTGATTCGCTGTAACATTCCGGGCCGCCGACCCGTATTTAGGGTGAACGTCCGGTCGCGGCCGCAAAGCGGTCCCTACTATCTATCCTTCACAGCATGGGAGCCCCAGGAATGTTCGCTTTCAAGAGGTTTCGAGTGTTGCTTTGGTTGCCGCTGGTGCTGGTGCTGGCTTCTCCGGCGGCGGCACAGACGACGCTGCGACGGCCCGACACGGCGGCCGAGACTGCCGCGGCCGTGGCGACGCCCACCAGCGATTCGGGGCTTCAAATCCCCTCCGACGCGGTATGGTTCCTCACGGTCGACGTCAAGCGATTCGTCGAGAACGCCGTCGGCCAGCAGGCCCTCCAGATCCTCGAACAGTTGATCCGCGAAGAAACTGACGACTTCGACGAGATGCTCGATCTGAAGACGGCACGGGCGAAGATCGGCCGGGTGATCGGATTCGATCCCCTGGAGGGAATCGCGTCGATCGAGATGTATGGGTTGGTCTCTCCCTTCGGCGGCGAGATCCGCGACGAAGAGGAGCTTGTCGAGAAGATGGCGACCACCGGGGTCGCGGTGGTCACGCTCAGCGGCGGCACGGGCAACCTCGAGGGGCTGGCCCTGGCCACGCCGGACTACCGATCGACCGAATACAGGGGGGCCACGATCCATTCCGGCACGCTCCCGGATTTCCCGTTGCGAGTTTACATGGCCGTTGAAAAGCAGGGAAACGGCAAGCCCAATATCGTGGTGTTCGGGTTGGATGAGGTACAAGTGAAACAGGCCCTGGACCGAGCTACGGGTAAACCGGTCGTACAGCCGGCAGTCCACCTCGACGTGCCCGGGGGCGGGAGTCGGGAAACCGCGTTCGTGCCGGCCGCCAAAGGCACGTTTTTCGCCGCCGGTCTGAAACTCGACGAGGCGACCATCCGCGCGCTGGACATCCCCGAACAGCAGTCGGCGGTCTTCAAGATGCTCACACGAGTCGCCGTCTCGCTGGGGGCCGATGACAACTTGGTGACTGCTCAACTGACGGCCGAGGTAGTCAACGAAGAACGGGCGGAGCAGGTGCGGCAATTGGCCCAGGGGGCAATCGCCTTCCTCCAATTGCCGATCGAGGAATTCGAAGAACAAGAGGAGTTCCGACTGCTTCGGAAAATCCTCGAGGACGTGGAGGTTTCCCGGCAGGGAACGTACGTCCACTGCCGATTAACGAAGCCGGCCGATACCCTGCTCAAGGACCTGATGAACGAGTGGACCGCGCAAATAGAGGATGCCCGCAGGGAGGATGCCGAAATGGAAAGGGCCCGGGCCCGCAGAGCCGCGGACCGCGCCAAGGCAGCCACGACTGGCGAGGCAGACGATGCCGAAGAGAGGGCCCCTGACGGCAAGTCCCGGCGACCATGACACGATGTAGATGACCAGCAATCGGACGAGCTCGACCGAGGCCGCGCAGTCGGCGGACGAGCTGCGGCTGGTCCGCCGCGCCCAACGCGGCGACCGGCACGCGCTGGAAGAGCTCGCGCGCCGCTTTCGCCCCGGGCTCGTCCATCTGCTGGGGCGCAGGACCGGCTGCTGGGCCGACGCCGAGGATATTGCCCAGCAGGCGCTGTTGCGTGCGCTGGAGCGGATCGATCGGCACGACGGGCGGCGACCGTTCTCCGTCTGGCTCTACCGGATTGCCCTCCGCACGGCCGCCGATCATCACCGCAAGCTGCGTCCGGAGCCGGGCCTGGATTCCAGCAGGCTCTGTGATCCGCGCGGGGACGATCCGCAAGAAGCGGCCGCCGAGGGGGAACTCCGCGAGAACCTCTGGTCGATCGCCCAACAGGCGCTCTCGGCCGACCAGTATTCCGCTCTGTGGCTCCGCTACGCGGAGGAGATGTCGATCAAAGACGCGGCTCGGGTGCTCGGCCGCACGAGGATCGCGACCCGGGTGCTGCTGCACCGTGCCCGCCAACGGCTGGCACCGCATCTGGTCCCCCTGGTTGACGCCGAGCGGAACGACCCACCCGCGGACGCGCCGACGCCCCTGGAATCGCAAAAGTGAATTAGCTGTTGATAAGGAGACTCATGATGACTGGCCGCTGGACGAAATGGCGAATCAGCACGGCGATTGAGAAAGGGAAACCGCTTCCACCCAGGCTGGTGCGGAAGATCTGCCGGGACGCCGAAAGTCGCCGTTTCTACGAGGCGTCCCTTGCCGTGGTCGGGCGGCTGCGGCGCGACGCGGCCGAGATCGTCCAACACGAGCGGGACCGGCTGCGCAACGCGGCCCCGCTGTGTGTTCCCCAGCCCAGCCGGACGCCTCCGCCCCGGCGGGTCCTCCGGCCCGAGAGACTGCTCGCATTGGCCTCCGCCGTGGTCATCCTGGCAGCGGTCGTCGGCGCCGGGATCTGGTGGTGGCCGTCGCCGTTGCCCCCGCCGGATCCCCAGCCACCGATGGTGGCACAAGGACAGCAAGAACAGGACATCCGGGAACTGATGGAGATCGTTCGCCAGATCGACCGCGCCGTCGACCGGGTAGCGGCTCGGGAAGGTCCCCGCTGGCGAGAACGAGTGGCCCGGTCGGGCGACGCGTTGCGGGCTCCCATCCTCCACGAGGCGTCGAACATGGCAGCGGACACGCGGGGAATCCTCCAGCGCCTCTTTCCGATCGTCCCCTCCCAGGAGGAAGTGCCCAGCTCGGACTCGCAGCGCGATCCGCGGTCGCCCACTTCGTCCGGCCGCAGGGCCCCGCGCTGGCCGGAAAAAGCGTCACTTGCCTGCTCCCGGATGCCCGTCGAGATCCCGTTGTGACGGCCCCCTGCCCCGCCGGGGCTTGCCACGGATCGGCAACTGTGTTCTGCTGTTGGCTGATCAGGTGCCCGGCGGATTCACGCCAAACGGTTACCCGAGTCCGGCACGTAGGAGCAGCAGTGTCCCCCAAAAAGCCCGAGCAAGAATCGTCGCACCAGCCGAGCTTTGAAGAGGCTCTGGAGCGGCTGGAGGAGATCGTCCACCTGCTCGAGGAGGGTGAGATTGGGCTGGACGAGGCGCTCGAGCGGTACGAGGAGGGCGTCAAGCTGCTGCGAAGTTCGTATGATCTGCTCGGGCGGGCCGAGCGGCGGATCGAGCTCCTAAGCGGAGTGGATGCCGAGGGGAACCCGATTTCTCAACCGTTCGACGACCGCGCGACCCTCTCCCGCCAAGAGGAAGCGCAGCCCGGCAGCCGGCGGCCGACGAAGGACGATCTGTGAGACGTGTCCCCGACGTCTCCTCTCCCGCTAGCACCAAACGGTTTTTGCTGCCAAAACGCCGGACTTTGGGATGCTACGGGAGGGAAAAAGGGGACGGGTCCAATTTGCCGGCACGGCCCAAAGGGTGCTTCGCACAAATTGGACCCGTCCTGGGGTGTTCAGTTTGTAGCTGTTA
>CAZUAM010000607.1:0-3589 GCA_964618095.1 uncultured Planctomycetaceae bacterium
TGGTCGTCAATCCCGCTAGATCGGGTTAGCGGATTCTCGCGCGCCGATGCCCACCGCCGAAGCCGCCCGGCACGAAAACCTGGAGACGCAAACCCGGCCGGACGACTGGACATCCGCGCTCGGAGACGGTAAGATCACGTTTCGGGGCTGTCAGGGCGAAGGGCAAGCTGCGGGTCTTCGGTTCGCACTGGAGGTACAGTGGTGGCCGATGAGCCTCTTCCAGCCACGGGTCTGCCGCAAAGCCGCCGCAATCGTGCGCGGTTCTCTTGGTGGCCGTGCATCGAGACGGGGCTGATAGGTTACTACTTGACCGGTATGGCAGTGCTGCTGGGCTTGTTTCTGGGGCTTGATTTGTTCGAAGGCGCCGGGCGGCGGTTTTCGCCGCGGAGAATACCGCCCAGTGGCGACCGGTTTCTGGTGGCAACGACGCATTGGGACGGACAGTTCTACCTTCAGATCGCGCTGGAGGGCTATTCGTATGATCCCGCCCGGGGGTCGAACGTGGCCTTTTTCCCTGTTTATCCGATGCTGGTGGCGGGTGTGTATCGCGCTACGGGGATCGCGGTGGAGTGGGCCGGGCTGCTGGTTGCCCACGTGTTGTTGATCGCCGCGTTCGTCCTGTTGGCGGCCTATGTCCGCCAACGTTACCCGCGGGCCTCGCCGCAACTGGGGGTATACGCGGTGCTTGCGTTCGGCCTGTTTCCCACCACGTTTTTTCTGCGGATGACCTACAGCGAATCGACGTTCCTGGTGTTGGCGCTGCTGGCCTTCTTAGGCATGGAACGGGGCTGGCGGCCGATTGTGGTGGCGGCGATTGTGGGGCTGGCGACCGCCACGCGCCCGGTGGGCGTGGCCCTGGTGCCGCCGCTTTGGCTCTATGTCTGGGGCCGGTCCGAAGCGCGATGGAAGGCACTCGGGGGCATGGCATATTTGACCCCGGTGGCCCTCTGGGGACTGCTGGCCTACATGGCCTTTCAGGACGCCCAGTTCGGCGAGCCGCTGGCCTTTGCCCAGACGCAGAGCCACTGGCAGAGCCGACCGGCGGTGGGCTGGGGCGAGAAGGCGTTGGCCCTGGCGGCCTGGGAGCCGATCTGGTCGGCCTACATCCCTTCCTCGCCGGGCTACTGTGGGCGCTGGGCTGCCGAGGTGCCCGCTTGGTTTAACCTGCAACTGGCCAATCCGGTCTTTTTCGTGGCCGCAGGCGTCCTGGTGGGATTGGGGGCGGCAAAACGATGGCTTTCGGCCGGGGAGATCCTGCTGGCCGCCGGGCTGCTGCTGATTCCCTACGTCACCCGGGGATTCGACATGTGCATGGCGAGCCAGGGGCGTTTCGCGGCCGTGGTCTTTCCGGTCTACTTGGTATTGGGACGGCTCCTGTCGAGTGCGCCGCTGGTGGTGTCGGCGGGTGTGCTGGCGCTCTCGGCGGTCTACCTGGCGGTCTACGCCGCGCTGTTCGCCGCCGGGTATTTTATGATCTGATCTTGCAGGAGCGTTGCCGGGAACCTAGGATGGGAGGTAGTCGTAAACGGGCCGCTCGGGCGGCCGTCAACAAGCAGGAGGCAGGGCCATGAACCGCTTTGCCCAGCCTGGTCGATTCGCCTTTACGCTTATCGAGTTGCTGGTGGTGATTACGATCATCGGGATCCTTATCGCGTTGATCGTGCCGGCAGTGCAGGCGGCGCGGGAAGCGGCCCGCCGGGCGAGCTGTCAGAACAAGCTCCGGCAGATTGCCCTGGCCGCCAACGGCTTTAACGGCGACCACGACCGTTTTCCGCCCGGCCAGTGCGGAGGAAAGTACGGGTTCGGCCCCGATTCCCGCTCTTGGAGCTGGCTGGCCCGAATTCTGCCTTACCTGGAGTACCAGAACCTGTTTGAGGACGGGGACATCCCGAGACAGACGCTCAGGGAAAGCGGGGTGGCCGACCGGCAGGTTGCGCTGTTCCTTTGCCCCAGCGATCCCTCCAGTTGGGAAGGCTCGCGAGCGGACGCCGGAAACCTGGAAGGGTTTCCCGTCGGCCAGACGAACTACAAGGGCGTGAGCGGGGCCAACTGGGGCAGCGACGGCAGCCAACAGACGAACAACATCGGGACAAAGTGGCCCAACCCGGGTACGAACGGATCGTGGGACGGGCTGGAGCACGGCGACGGGATCATGTGGCGGAGCGACATCCGCCGGCCCGTCGGGGCGCGCCACGTTCGCGACGGTCTGAGTCAAACCTTCATGATCGGGGAGGACCTGCCGGAGCGGAACACCTGGTGTTCCTGGTCTTATGCGAACAACGCCTACGGCACCTGTGCCATCCCCCCGAACTTCACCTACGAAGATCCCAACTGGTGGCCCAACACCCACTCCTTCCGCAGCGCCCATCCCGGAGGGTTGAACTTTGCCATGGCCGATGGATCGGTGCACTTCGTTCAAGAAAGCATCTCCCTGAACGTATACCGGGCGTTGGCCACGCGGGCCGGCAAGGAAGTAACCAGCGACTACTGACCTGCAACGGCCCGGGCAACGTATATCGATCGTCGGAGCCGTGGCAGGAAAGCGGGGGCATTCGCCCCTTGGGCCGGGAATTCCAGAAGGGCGGGGCCCCTGCCGCGCCGTCAGAGCGGGATCATCAGCGCTTGATGATTGCCGTGGCTGCCTACGGACGGCCCTGCGAACGGGGCGCACTATTCTGGGTCGGATCCTTGCCGGGGTCCGGGCCTGCGAACCGGTAGACGGCCCCGGCCCGGCGGGTGCCAATCAGCGCGTTGTTGCCCAACGCGGCTACGCAGTAGCCGAAGTGGTCGTGGGCGGCCGGCGAGGGATTGTGGAACGCCTGCACCAGCTTGCCGCTGGAGGCGTCGAACAGATAGGCCGCCCCCGCGTTCTCCGCACCGGTGTCGTCCAGGTGGGCACCGATCAGCACGTAGTCGCCGACCGCAGCCACCGACCAGCCGAAATACTCGTCGATGGCCGGGGTGGGATTGAGGAAAGTCTGCACGAGGTTGCCGGTTGCCACATCGAATAGGTAGACCACCCCGGCGTTTTCGGCGCCCGTGTCGTCCATAAAGGAGCCAACCAGGACACGGTCACCGACGCCGGCAATCGAACGGCCGAAGACGTCTCCGGCAGCCGGCGAGGGATTCCAGAAGGCCCGCAGCTTCTGGCCGGTCGAGGCGTCGAACAGGTAGACCACCCCGGCGTCCGCGCCGTGTTGGTTGTCGCCCACGGCGCCCACCAGCAGACGGTCTCCCACGGTCGCCAGGGAGCAGCCGAACTTGTCGTTGGGTCGCGGCGCGTGTTTCAGCAGATCGGGCCGCAGCCGCCAGGCGCGGCCGTCGAACTCGAAGGCGTACACGGCTCCGGCGTCGGTCGCGACCGTGTCGTCCCGGGGGGCACCGATGAAGACCTTGTTACCCAGCGCGGCTATGGAGCTGCCGAAGCCGTCCGCGGGACGGGGCGTGGGAGGCCGGAGGCAGATCAACAGCTTCCCGCTCGAACCGTCGAACACACACACGAATCCGGCCCCACCCGAAAACGGCTGCGGCGCCGCGATCAGCACGTTCATGCCCATGGCGGCCAGGACTTCGCCGAAGTGGTCATCGG
>CAZUAM010000607.1:3599-4380 GCA_964618095.1 uncultured Planctomycetaceae bacterium
CCGCCGTCCGGTCGAGCCGCTAAACAGATAAGCGATGCCGGCATTCCTCCCGTCCGTGTCGTCCTGATGGGCGCCAACGAGAATGTTGTTCCCCACCGCCGCGAGGGAAAAGCCGAACCTGTCGCCGGCGTCTCGTGTGGGATTCAGGAGGATTTGCTGGAGACTGCCCGCAGCGGCCCCGCCGACGGCAACCTGTTTTCGCAACGTCGCCACCAGCACCACTTTCTCACCTCGGCGAACGACAAACGGCTGCTGGTGGGAGTAGAAGCCCTCCTTGCTGACTTCCAGCCGATGCCGGCCCGCCTTGACGCGGATTCCCTCATCGGGTGTCCTGATTTGGATCTGCTTGCCGTCGATGGCAACGCTGACGTCCGGTTGATTCACCTCGAGCACCAGGACGCCTTCGCCGCCGCGCAGATACACGAACGTGCCGACCGCAAGCAGCACCGCCACGACAGCGGCGGCGATGTAGATCGATCGACGGCGGCGCGGGCGGGCAGCCGCCGGTTCAGGCTTGGCCTGCAAGTATCGCCCCAGCGCGGCGGCCATTTCTCCGGCCGACGGGTAGCGATCGGCCGCGTCCTTGGCCATCGCCTTCAGACAGATCGCCTCCAGCCGACGCTCCAGGTTGGCGCGGCGCAGGGAAGGTGGGTCGGGCCGGTCTTTTCCAATTTGCGAGATCACGGACAACAGGGGACCGCGGAACGGCACTTCGCCGGTCAACAACTCGTAGAGCACCACGCCGAGGCTGTAGATATCGCAGCCCGGACCGACCCCTTCA
>CAZUAM010000608.1:0-4376 GCA_964618095.1 uncultured Planctomycetaceae bacterium
TCGACCTGATCGAACCCAGGGGGCAATCGGCCCGAAGCCGGTTGCCCCCTTTTCTATGCGCGGGTGCCGCTACCGATCCCCTCACCTCGGCCCGCTCCCGAAGGGGGAGGGAGTCTCCTACTCTTTCAGCCGGGGGAGGAGGCGGGAAGGCATGGCTGGCTGTTCGGCGGCGCGCCTGGGCGGGCCGGCGGCATCCCATCCGGCCTCCTGGCCTGCTTCTGGCGCGGCAACTCCGCTCGGCCGCGCCATTGGTTGGGCTCAACGGAGGTGCGCCAATTTGGGGTACAGCTCTGTTGTGCAAATAGGTTTAGAGTCTTCTGGTGAGGGATAAGCGCGTGGTGCGCGCATGTGAGGCGCAACCAGTTGTGATAGAAACGTTTAGCGGCCGGGCTTGCCCGCCGTTTGGTTGCGGCCGGAGGCCACGCTAGGAAGACCAGGAAACGTCTTCAAGAAAGCGAGAAAAGAGGGAAGGAATTGCTTGCATATTTCGCGAATTCTGGTAGATTCCAGGTGTATGCTGGCGCCGTTTCCTCGGGCAAGTTGGCTCGTTGTGCGCCGGAAGCCGCGTTTGGGGTCCGTCTGCGCCCGGCGTTCGGCTTGCCTGTTGGGGGACTGCGCCCTGGTAGTCCCATCGGTTCAAGGCTTCTACTCCCTTCTTTTGCTCCAAGGAGGCGTGGCGATGAAAAAGCTATTGGCAGCGGTGTTGGCGACAGTGCTCTTGTGGGGTCTTAGCGCTACAGCCCGGGCGGCCCTGGTGGCCTGGTACAAGTTCGACGAGTTGAGCGGGGGCTCGGCCGCCGATTCTTCAGGGAACGGGCATGGCGGGACCTTGACGGGGTTCGACAACCTGGACGCGGCCTGGGTTGCGGGCCAGGTCAACAACGCGCTACAGCTCGATGGCGTGGACGACTACGTGGACGTCATCGGCTACCAGGGAATCACCGGCAGGCAGCCCAGGACCGTGGCCGGTTGGATCAAGACCACCAAGCTCGACGCCGAAATCGTCGCTTGGGGCCCAACCAACAATGGAGAGAAGTGGATCTTCCGGGTCGACGAGAACCAGGTTGGCGACGAGACGATTGGAACTATCCGGCTCGAAGTCGCTGACGGCAATGTGCACGGGGAGACCCACATCGCCGACGACCAGTGGCACCACGTGGCGGCGGTGCTGCCCTTCGGCGCGACTGACTGCGATCAAATCCTGCTCTATGTAGACGGCCAGCCCGAGGCGCTGCTGGGCAGCGAATCGGAGACCATCCATAGCACGGCCGACCTGGACGTGAGGGTCGGCACCAATTTTGTAGACAACGGCCACGAGTTCCTGGGGCTGCTCGACGAGGTGGCCGTCTGGGACCGCGCCCTGCCGGCGGCGGAAATCACCAGGCTGTATACCAACGGCGTGGGGGACGTGAGTTCCGCCGGCGTGCTTAGCTGGAACAACGCGGCGGGCAGCAACCTCTGGGGCGACGCCAACTGGAGCGGGACGATTCCGCCCCTGCCCACCTTCCCCGACGGGACCATCGACGCCGTGATCGACAACGCCGGCGGCGTAGTCGCTGTAAACGTCGCTGACGCGGAGCAATTCGCCTTCTCGCTGAAGATGAGCGGCGGCACGGACTGGGGAAACTTCAACAGCCTGACGGTTGACGAGAACAGTACTCTCAGTGTCAGAAGCGAATTGGACGCCGGCGACGACTATAACGTGATCACGCTGTCGAACAACTCCAAGCTCAGGACCGGCTACGGGCCCGGCGCCATCTGGCTCCTGTTCACCGGAGGAAACTCCGTCTTGGAGGCCGGGGCCGCCGTGGACGTGTCTTTCTTCGACGACGACGGATTCCTGGGCACGTTCACCAAGCAGGGGGAAGGAACCCTGTCTTTGGACAACACCGGCGTTACCGGAGAAGTCACCGCTTCGCAAACGACCTTCAGGATCGAGGAGGGCACGCTCGCCGTGACCGGCCCGGACCTGGAGGGCGGCCCGCTGGGTGGATCGACGGCCCCGGTCGAACTCGCCGGCGGTATCCTCTCCGTACGCGGCACCGTCACGCAGACCCCCGGCGACCTCAATACGCTCACGCACAACGGGTATCTGAAAGCCGGCCGTTACGACAGCGATCTGGACTTGGATTTCAACGGCGGCCTGCTCGCCGAGACCCCGGCGGGAACCGCCTCGTTTACCTTGGGGCCCGGGGCCGCGGGAGAGGAACGCGGACTCGATTTCAATAACGATCAGGACTTCATCGACGCCTTGGCCGGCATCAACCGCGAAGACGACTATCAAAACCTCTGGCTCGGCCAATTCTCCGCCCCGGCCGACGGAGAGTACAGTTTCAGGATCAATCAGGAGGACGACCGAGGTTCCATCTGGCTCGATCTGGACCAGGACGGGCTCTTCGAGCGGGCAGGGTCCCAGGGGGATGAACGCCTGGTGGGCCTGGGAGTGGGAACCTCGACGGTCAGCCTGGAGATGGGCGCGACATACAACGTGGCCATCGTTCACGCGGAGCACGGCGGGGGCTCCGGCGTCCACTCCCAGTTCCAAATGCCCGAGGGAACCTTGATTACCGTCTTGACCGAGATCAAGCCCGGCGACGTCAACCAGGCCGGTCTCTGGAAGGGTCTTACCCTCTCCACGGCCGCCGTGACCCTGTCGAACGACTTGATCGTAAGCGCCGACTCCGGGCTGGAGGTCCAGAGCCCCGGCCAAACCGCCAATTTCGGGGCCGTGACCATTGAGGACGGCGGGATCCTCAGGACCACGGGCACGGTGGAGAGCATCACCTTCACCGGGACGAAGATTGCCTCGGGCGCGTCGAGCGCGGGTTTTGCCCCCGAGGTGGAGACGAACTACGGCGGGATTGACGCCCAAGGGGCCCACGTGGCGATTTCCAAGGTGGGGCCGGGCACGTGGGAGCTGGCCGCGGCACCTAGCAACCTGGGAACCGGCGCCTCTTGGAAGGTCGAGGAAGGCACCCTCGGCATGACCGGCCACGCCCCGCTGGACGCCAAGCCGGTCACCCTGGCCGGCGGGACGCTCCGGATCACCAATCCCGCCTGGCCCGACGTCCCCACCGACGGGATCGCCGCCTATTATTCGATGGACAACCAGTACGACCTGGGCGACGACCTGGCCCGCTCCGGCAACGACAGAGACGCCGGCGAGGCGGGCGGGGTAGCGTACACGGCGGCCGGCAAGGTCAACGGGGCGGCCGTGTTCAACGGCGAGGACGCCGGCATCAGCCTCCTCACCGATACCCACTTCCTGGAGGACCTCACCGCAGCCAGAACCGTGGCCTTCTGGGTCAGCCAGACCGACTCCACCGGAGACCAGTTGCTGTTCGACGAGGGCGGCGTCACAAACGGGCTGGGCGTTCGGCTACTGGACGGCGTATTGGAGGCTCGCGTTGTCACAGCCACTATCTCCTTTGACGTCGCCCATACGACTCCTCTCACGCCGGGGTGGCACCACGTGGCGGCCGTCTTCGGCGACAGCACCCTGAAACTCTATCTGGACGGTGCAGAGGTGGGCACACCGGCGGCCACGAGCTTTGATGCCATCGGCGACCACAGCGACAATCCGGCAATCGGCTACTTGAGAAGTGAAAATGCGTTCGGCACGAGCGGGTTCTTCAACGGCCAGATCGACGAGTTGTACATCTACGACACCGCGCTCGAGTTGGCCGACGTCACGAAGCTAAAGGACGCCGCCACCTGGGCCGGCGCCGGCCAGACCCTGGACCTGAGGACCGCCGACCCGGTGAACCTCACCGTCCAGGCCGATTTCGAGCGTGACGACTACGACTCCTTCCTGCGAATCCTCACCGACGCCGACGCCTTGCTGGGCTCCCTGACGCTCAAGAGCGGCGAGCTGACGGTCGAGGGCCCGCCGGCGGGCGTCAGCTTCACCGGCACCACGCTCGACGGCCAGGTCGACCCGGACACCGGCCTCGCCGCGACGGGCGTCCGCCTGAGAGTTCCCACCGACCTGGGCGTGATCAACAACAGCTCTGTACCCGAGGTGATTTTCGCCCCGCGCGGCGAGGTTCCCCTGGTGATCAGCTCGACCGGGTTCGGCGCGGGGGTCGTCAGCTTGGCCACCCCCGGCACTGGCTGGGACACGGTGACGCTACAGGCCCGCGACGGCCAGACGATCCTGCTCTACGAGGACGACCCCGACAACAACCCGGTTCCGTCCTCGAAACTGCAAGTCAACCAAGGCATCCTGACCCTGCTGAACAACCACCCCACGGCCGACCCGGCCGTCTTCGACAACCCGCTTCAGGTGATCGACGAGGACCCCGACAACGGCAATCACCCCGTGCTGAGAGCCGGTACGGAGGACCCGAACGTAGTCGTCACCGGCCCGAAGAACG
>CAZUAM010000609.1:0-4353 GCA_964618095.1 uncultured Planctomycetaceae bacterium
GCAGAAACCGGTAGTAGTTGTGCCGCACCCGCTTCCAGTCGCCCAGCGGGTGGACCAGGCTGGGCAGGTGGTCCATCAGGTCGTATCCCCAGCGCTTCTTGAAGTCCCGCGGCAGGCGGTCGGACCAGTGGAGCCCGCCGGCGGGGGTCAAATGCGGCTCGTCGGTAAACCAGCCCGGCAGGCGCTTGCCGAAATGGTCGCCCAACTCGCGGCGATATGCCCCCATGGTGATTTCGATGAATTTCTCCGTTACGCCCGGGTGGAGCAGATCGACGTAGAACTTGCCTCCGAACCATCCGCCGCTGGGCGCCAGCCGAACCGAGGCCACGAGATAGCGTCCCTCAGGCAGCTTCTGGCCCCCCTCGGCCTTCTGGGTGACGTTCTCGAACCGGTCGCCGGTCAAGCGATAGACGGCCAGCAAGTCGTCGCCCGGTTTGCCCACGCGCTGTACTTCCGTGAAGTGCAGTCCGCGGCCGCGCGACTCGGGCATCGCCTCCGGCACCAGCCCGCCGGCGAAGCCCGACGGATAGGAGTTCTCGTCGTAGATCCAGATGTTCATGTCGAGCTGTTCGGCCTCGTCGAGGGCGACCTTCCAAAGGCGGAACCAGTCGGGCCCCAGATAGGGCGTCATCAACCCGGGGCGGGGATGAACGAAGGCCTGCTTGACCTTCTGCCCGGCCAGATCGCCCAGTGTGCTGCGGATCTGCTCTTCGGTCAGCATGTCGTTCCACACCCAAAGCGGGGCGGAACTGAACTCACGCGGGGGATCGGCAAACAGCGCCTGGACGGCGGCCGAATCGGCGGCCTGCGCGTCTCCGGGAACAGGCAACCCACCAGCGGCCGAGACAACAGCCGCCGACAGCATGGCAGACAGCAATCGCTTCATGATAGGCTTCCCAGGTTCCAGGTCCTCTCGTGTGTGAAACACCAAGCCGGCATTCTTGCGGCGGCACGCCCGTGTGTCAATCAAACCGGCCGTCAACGGGCTCTGCGGGCGAGCTTCGGATCCGCCTTCCCCTCATCCTCCGGCAAACTCACCTTCCAGGAACTTCGCCGCCGTGTCCCACTTCTGGGCGGCCTTCTCGAAATCGATCTCCATCGGCTTGATGGTCTGCGGCGTTTCCACGCGGACTTCCGCCTTGACGTTCGGGTTCAGCGGGATCTGTGCGCTGCGGCCGGCGGCCAGCTTGGCCTCGACCGGCCGCAAGAGAAGGTAGTCAACCAGCCGCCGGGCAGACTCCGGATTCGGGCCGCCCTTGATGATCGCCAAGGTGTTGGGGATGAACAACGTGCCCAGGCCGCCTTCGTCCTGGTCGGGATAGACGATCTCCACCGGCATCCCCTTCTCCTTTTCGATGATCGCGTCGTCGGTGTCGGTCAGCCCGAACGGCAGTTGGCCCCGCGATACCCAGGTCGCCACCTGCTTGTTACCCGACAGGACGTTCACCTCGTTGGCCTTGACGGCCTTGAAGAACTTCTTCGCCTTTTCGTCACCCCAGTGGGCAAACAGGCAGGCGGCGTGCGTGGCGGTGGTGCCGGCCAGCGGCTTGGCGATCGCCCCCCGACCACGCCACTTGGGGTCGGCCAGATCCCGGATCGAGCG
The DNA here is from genome assembly GCA_964618095.1 of uncultured Planctomycetaceae bacterium. Taxonomy (GTDB): domain Bacteria; phylum Planctomycetota; class Planctomycetia; order Pirellulales; family Thermoguttaceae; genus CAZUAM01. The sequence continues at coordinate 1,604 of CAZUAM010000609.1, forward strand.
GGGCCACTGGTCGGCCTCGGGCAACAACTCCGTGTTGACCACCAGGACGCGGGCCCGGGCCGCAAATCCGTGCCAGGTCCCCTGCGGCGAGCGGCACGTGGCCGGGTACTCATCGGCCATCGCCGGACGATAGACCTCCAGCAGCCCCTCCTGCTGAAGCCGCAGCGTGTTCAGGATCTCGTTGTTCCAGAAGACGTCACATCGGGGCCGGTTCCGCTCCTGGAGGATCAGCAGAGTCAGCCCGACGGTCTTGTTCGACTCGGCGTCGAATTTCGGCCGCACCGCGATCCCCGTATCCGACGTGAAATCCTTGAAGATCGGCTTGGAAAACTCGGAGTCCAGCGCGGTATAGACGATCACCTCCGGCTCCGACCCCGACCGGCAGCCGGATATGATCAGGCAGAGCGCCAGCGTTAGAAGTCTCCGAACCATTCTTGACTCCTTATTGCGGACAGGGGCGATGGTCGGTCAAATCGTCCCGTTTGTGGGGCCCGGGGGTGCACAGAAGGGCTCCGCGCGACGTACAATAGCGTAAAATAGGCGAAGAGAATCCGCAACCGGACCACGGGCCGAAAACAGGGTCCGGGGCTGAGGTGATGATGCTCTGTCGTGCTACAACGCGTTCCGCCGCCTGGCTGGTGCTGGGATGCGTGCTGGCCGGATGCGGCCGCCCGCCGGGGCCGCCTGGGGCAAAGCGGAACAGCCCCCCCAATGCTAGGGCCCCACAAGAAGCCCTCGCCATGGGGCCCGAAGCCGTCGAAACCCCGGCAGGAGCCGAGCCGGCCAACTCCCGCCCAGTTGGAACTGACCCGAACGAGCGCCCCTCGTTGGCCGACTTGCTCGACCAGCCGGTCGACTCGGCGCCGCGGTGGATCGCCAATCTGCCGCGACTGCGGGTGGACGACGCCCGGGCGGCCGCGGCGGGGATTCGCAGACTGTCGGGCAGGCGTTTGACGTTGTATACCGACGTCCCGCCCGGCAAGGAAATCGAACAGCTACCGAAACTCTTCGACCAGGCCTTCCCGCAGTGGTGCAAATACTTCCACCTCGACGCGGCCGAGCATTCGGACTGGAAGATGACGGGCTTTTTGATCAAGGACAAGGCCCGCTTCCGGCGAGCCGGCCTGCTGCCCGAGAAGCTGCCCGCCTTCCGGCACGGATACGCGCAGAACTACGATCTCTGGCTTTACGACCAGCCGAGCGACTACTACCGACGGCATCTGCTGCTGCACGAGGGGACCCACGGGTTGATGAACACCACGCTGGGCGGCTGCGGGCCGCCCTGGTACATGGAGGGAATCGCCGAACTGTTGGCCACCCATCGCTGGCACGAGGGCCGATTGACCCTGAACCACATTCCCGCCGACCGCAAGGAAGTGCCCCACTGGGGACGCATCCGAATCATCAAGGACGCGGTGGCCGCCGGCCGGCCGATGCGCCTGAAGGGCGTCATCGAGTACCCGATCCACGCCCATCTGGAGACCGAGCCGTACGCCTGGTGCTGGGCGGCCGCCACCTTGCTCGATCGCCATCCCCGATACCGGGACCGCTTCCACCAACTCTACCAGCACGTGCTGAAGCCCGACTTCAGCGACCGCTTCTACCGGCTCATCGGCGATGACTGGGACCAATTGTGCGAGGAGTGGCAACTGCTGATAACCGGCCTGGAATACGGGCATGACATCCCTCGCACAGCGGTCGACTTCACGCCGGGCAAACCGCTCCCGCCGGGAGGCGCCAGCGTTACCGTCGCCGCCGACCGGGGCTGGCAAAACAGCGGGCTGCGACTCGACCGCGGCGCGGGCTACCGCCTGCGATCATCAGGACGGTACCAGGTGGCCGACCAGCCGCAGATCTGGTGGTGCGAACCCGGCGGAGTCTCGATCCGCTATTACCGGGGCCGGCCCCTGGGGATCCTCCTGGCGGCCGTCCGCGCGGACCAAGGCAAGCCCGTCGCTTCAGGGCTGCTGCGGCCGAGCGCGGTGGGCCTGGAAGCCACGCTGACCCCGAACCACTCGGGCACGCTCTACCTGAAGATCAACGACTCGGCCGCCGAACTGGACGACAACGCGGGGGAGTTGAAGGTCGAGATCAGGCCGCCGTGAGCCCGGGCCACTCTCCCTCTTCCCCCCGACCCGCCAACACCGTATAATCGCGCTTCGATACTGCGGTTCTTCCCGATTAACGGAAGCAGGTGGAAGTGCCCATGGCCAACAGGAAAGTCCTAATCGCCGACGACAACCTGACCAACGTCGAGCTGTTGGAGGCCTACTTGAGCGATGCGGATTGCCGGATTGCCGTGGCAACCGACGGCCGCGAGACCCTGGACAAGGTGGCCGAATTCCAGCCGGATCTGATCCTGCTGGACATCATGATGCCCAAGCTCAGCGGCTTCGAGGTCTGTAGAAAGGTCAAACAGGACCCGGCCACCAAGCAGATCATGATCCTGATGGTCACGGCCCTGAACGAGCTGGGCGACATCGAGCGGGCCGTGGCAGCCGGCTGCGACGACTTCCTCAGCAAGCCGATCAACAAGCTGGAGCTGCTCAAACGGGTAGGAACCATGCTCCGCATCCGCGAGATGACCGACGAGCTGGAGCGACTCCGCCGCTACATCGACGGCGTGGACGACGCCGCCGGGCCGCAGGCAGACGGCTCGTAGAGTTGCCGAAGGGAAACCCCTCGGCGAAGACTGGGCCGTTTAGCCCGGATTATTCAAGAATTCGGGAATTCTTGAGCCTCCAAGGGTA
>CAZUAM010000610.1:0-4339 GCA_964618095.1 uncultured Planctomycetaceae bacterium
AAGGAAATACTTTCGCCTTCAAGGCCTGCAATTTTAATGGTGTCAAACCACATTATTTTGCTTAGTTGAAAGGTTGGTGCAGACATATATGAAAGAATGCTTGAATTGACAAAAAGGTCCGGAAGTGCCCCAGAGTGGTCAAGATGCGCATGGCTTATCACAACAGCATCAAGGTTTGTTTCCACAGGCAAAGGAAATTCGGAACCTGAAGGGCCAAGCTTTATGCCCCTGTCAAGAACAATTTTTTCGCCAAAATCAAGCAGGAAGCTGCTTCGCCCTACTTCATTACAGCCACCTAAGCCTGTAAAAGATATGTTTGCCATTCCAAATCATTCAAAAAAAGAGATGTTACTCTTTTACAACAATTGCCTTTTGCGGACAGCTTGCTTCACAGGCTCTGCACTGAATGCAGGCATCGGGCTTTTTTGCAACCGACTTTCTGACAAGGTGGTATTGCCGCTGATATTGTGCGCATCGACAGCGATAGTGACCGCGGTGAGCAAGGGATCTTTCAGACCGGTGACCTTGATGGCCAGTTCATCGGCCGACTGAAACGCTTTCAGCTTGGAATGGTCACGCATCGTTGCACTCGTTCCGTACCCTAACACCCTAATAGCCTAACAGCCTAACAGCCTAACAGCCTAACAGCGTAATGCTGCGCCAGCGACACTCGGTGCATCGTATTGCAGCAGCCGGCGGGCGCTGCTGACCGGTTTGCCGGAGAATGAACGCACACGCCAAACGGTGGTGCCCCGGGGCGTGAAAGGCGCCGCCATGAGCTCCAGGATCCGTGCGGGGTTACCTGGGTCTGGGCTGCCCGCGGCGACGTTCCCCCTTCACCCACCGGTCGAGCCAGCCAATTACCGTCTCGTGCCAGAGGATGGAATTGTGGGGTTTGAGCACCCAGTGATTCTCGTCCGGAAAATAGAGCAGCTTGCTGGGGATGCCCCGCCGCTGTAGCGCGTTGAAGGTGGCGATGCCCTGGGTATCGACCACCCTGTAATCCCTTGCCCCGTGAATGACCAGCATCGGTGTCTTCCAGTTGCCGACGTAGTTCACGGGATTATGCTTTTCATAACTTTGGGGATTGTTCCAGGGGGTGCCGAGATGATCCCATTCGGGAAACCAGAGTTCTTCGGTGTCGTAATAGGCCATCCGTTCGTCCAGGTTGCCGTCATGATTGACCAGACAGCGGAACCGGTCAGGCCAGTTGCCGGCGATCCAGTTGATCATGTAGCCGCCGAAGGAGGCACCCAGCGCGCCGACCCGGTTGCCGTCCATCCACGGGTAGCGATCCAGCGCGGCCTGGAGGCCTTTCTTGAGATCTTCAAGCGGCTTGCCGCCCCAGTCGCCGCGGATCGAGTCCGTAAAGGCCTGGCCGTAACCGACCGATCCGTGAAAATCCACCATCACCGCGGCGTAGCCGGCCCCCGCATAGGCCTGCGGATTCCAGCGGTAGTGGAAGGTGTTCCCGAACGAGCCCTGCGGACCGCCGTGGATCAGAAACGCCACCGGATACTTCCGGGCCGGATCAAAATCCACCGGCTTGACCACGTACGCGTAGACCCTCTGGTCGCCGTATCCCTTGAACGAAAACTGCTGATAGTCGCCCATCCGCGCCGCGGCGATCCTTTCCGCGTTGATCGGGGTCACAAAGCGCCGGCCCCTGCCGTCCGGGCGGATCGAATAAAGCTCGGCGGGGCATCTCAAGTGATCCAGGCTGAAGATGATCCGCGGGCCGGATGCAACCGGCGATCGCACGTATCCGTTGCGGACGACGGTCCGGACCTTCCCGGTGGCCGTGTCGATCCTAAACAGCGAACGCTGGCCGATGTTCGGCGCCGTCGCATAAAGCGAGCGCCCGTCGGCCGACCAGCAGACTTCCGAGGGCGAGCGGTCCCAGCGCGGCGTCAGGACCCGTTCCTCCCCCTCCGGCCACCGGCGGAGGACGATCCGGAAGCGATCCGACTCGTAACCGGGTCTGGTCATGGCCAGGTAGGCCATCGTTTTTCCGTCGGGCGAAAACACGGGGCAGCAGTCCCAGGCCGCGTTTTTCTCGGTCAGGCATACCGGCGGCGTGGAACCGTCGATCGGCACCCGGTACAGGTCAAAATCCGTGGACCAGGGCTCCTTCGCCCCTACGTCGCGGGCGGTGAAGACGAGCTCGTTGCCGTCGGGCGTGAACGTGAACTCCTCCGGCCCGCCGAAGGGTTTCGACGGCGTGTCGGCGTCCATCTTTCCCATCACGTCGACCGGCTCGCCTTTGCCCGTCGAAGGCATCACAAAGAGGTGGCTGCGGCGGCCGTCCTTCCAGGTATCCCAGTGGCGGACGAAGATCCGCTCGTAGATCCGCCCGGTGCTCTTTCGTTTGGCCTGCTGGTCGAGCCTCCTTTTGGTGCCATCGGCCGAGTTGCAGTCGGGGAAGACCTCCATCGTAAAGGCAATGTGCCTGCCGTCGGGAGAGAGAATCAGGTTTGCCGTATCAAGGGCCAGGTCCGTGACTTGTTCCGCCTCCCCCCCGCCGGCAGGAATTCGCCAGACCTGCGACGATCCCGATCGGCTGGAGAGGAACACGACCGCCTTGCCGTCGGGCATCCAGCGTGGATTGTGATCGTTCGAGAGATGAGAGGTCAGACGCCGAAGTCCGGTTCCGTCCGCCCCGACCAACCACAGATCGGTTCTGCCCCTGTTTTCTTCGAGGTCGGTGGTTCGCACAGTGAACACGATCCGGCCGCCGCGGGGCGATACGCGAGGCTCGGAGATCCGCTCCACGGCGAGCATGTCATGGACAGAAAACGGATGAGACGACCCGGCAGCGGCGGCCTGCCCGGCGACGGCCCCCGCCGCCAGGATCATCAGGCTCGCCACCACCACGCAGGCCCACCCGCCCGGCAACACGATCTTGGCTGGTTTCATCACGGCTTCCCCTTCAGCCTCAGCAGTGCGAGTTGACAATCCCGCGATAGACGGCCTCCACCCGAAGGCCTCGCGGAACGCGACCTCCGCCATGATAGCCGGCCCGGCCAGGCTGTGCAAATCGAGACGCCGATCGACGCCGGGCCGGCCGATGCGGATAGGGAGGCCCGTCCCGTTTACACCGACCCGACCACCAGGCCGCGATGGAAAACCGAGCCCCCAATCTCGACGTTCTGCTGGAAATCGACTCCCGCCACGAAGACCTGCTCGCGCGGCTGGACGAGCTGGACAAGCGGCTGGAGCAGGTGCTCAAAGAGTCGCAGGCCGGGCGCCAACCGGCCGATTCCGGCGGGAAGTAGGCGGCCGGCACCCGGCCGGCGGCCCGCCCTCGATCCGCCCGGAACGGTTGCCCCTCAGCCCCGTGGGCACCCCCAATGCAAGGCCTTTGGCAGGTGTGGGCCCCACCGGCCACAGCCGGGCGCAGCCGCCTCCGTGGAGGCGGCTGCGCAGGATGACTGTCTGGATCTCCCTCGCCCATGATGGGCACGCGACCATCGCTACTCCGGCGGTGGTACGGGGGTCAGCAGGACGGCTTCGTTACTGCCCTCAACACGGCCGCAGATCTGGCCGGAATCGTTGATCTTCTCGGGCCGAATAAACCCCTGAAGATCGTCGGGCAGATTGACGATCAAGTCTGGGTCTTCCAGCTTGAACATGACGAACTTGTCGGGGTCTGGATCGGTCGTCTTGTTCGTGTAGAGGAATCCCTGTAGCGGTTGCGTCCCGGGGTTCCCTTTCGTGGCCTCTGCGGAAACCCCAACCACCTCACCGCTGGAGTTGATCCCGTAGGCGTAACTACAGTAGCCGCCGAGTGTGCCGAGGTCTATCAGGTGATCGGTGTACAGGAAGGCATGGTACACGGGCCAACCCTTGGCTCTCCCGGTGCGCACATCACCCACCACGTGGCCATCGTCGTTGATGTCATAGGCCTTACTGAATTCCGCGAGGGGTGCAAGGTCTTCCATTTCACCCGGCAGACCACCCACGCCGGGAGTGTAGCGAAACGCATGCCTCTGAAAATACCCTGTTCCGCCGGACTCCCCCGCGACCTGCCCACAGTTGTTGATGGCCCAGGCGTAGCTGGTCGAGCCGCCACCCAGATCGCCGATGTCTACCATCTCCTCAATGCCATCGACATCGGTGTAGACAAAGGCGCGCGACGTGCCCTCCGCGTCGTGCGACCATCCGGCCACCTCTCCCCAGTCGTTATTGTCGCACGCCTTACTGCTGTCTCCCCCGAGCGTCCCCAGGTTCTCGAGCACAGCCGGTGCGTCATCCACTCCAGGCGTCAACCGGTAGGCACGCAACTGACCGTTCAGGTAACCCCATCCGACGATCTGTCCGGCATCGTTGATGCCGCGGG
>CAZUAM010000611.1:0-4326 GCA_964618095.1 uncultured Planctomycetaceae bacterium
GCTGAATGCTGAATGCTGAATGCTGAATGCTGAATGCTGAATGCTGAATGCTGATGATCCCGTTTAGCGGTCGGGCTTGCCCGACGTGTCGCGCAGCGGAGGGCTCAAGTGGCGAGATACCGAGCCTTGCTATGGGCGATGGCAGCGGTCGCGCTGCTGGCCGGAAGTGGTTGCAGTTGGTTCCCATTGGTGGACTACCCGCCGCCGCCGCCATCGCCGGCGGTCGAGGAGCCCGCCAAGGTGATCGACCTTACGCTCTGAGGGATTGAGAGCTGATTGCTGAGAGCCGAGGGCGGAAGAGAGATCCATGGACGGATATCGGCGAGTCCTGTTATTGCTGGTGGTGTTGGGTCTGGCGGGACTGAGCGGGGCGAGCTGTCAGAACATGGTACCACAGTTTACGGCCCCCCTGCCCCGTGCACTGCCACCCTCGCCCACCCTGGAACAGGTGATCCAGGTTGTCAACCAGAACAATTCGCAGATCCACTCGTTTTCGACGACGCACGCTGCGCTGGGCGGTCCGGGGCTGCCCATGCTTCGGGCAAGCCTGGCGTTTCAGCGGCCCCGGCGGTTCAGGCTTCGGGCCGACACGGCGGTGACCGGAGCAGAACTCGACCTGGGCAGCAACGACCAACTGTTTTGGTTCTGGTGCCGACGCAACCAGCCGCCGGCGGTCTACTACTGCCGCCACGATCAGTTCGCCACCAGTCGCGCGCGGCAGATGATCCCCATGGATCCCAACTGGCTGGTGGAGGCGTTGGGTATCGGCCGGTTCGACCCGAGCCTGCCGCATCAAGGCCCCTTCGTGCTGCCGGGCGACCGCCTGGAGATCCGGACCATCCGGGAGACGCCCGAGGGACCGACGAGAAAGTCAACCATCATCGACGCGGTGCGGGGCTGGGTGTTGGAACAGCACGTCTACGATGCCCAGGGCCGGCTGGTGGCCAGCTCTATTCTCAGCCGCCACCGCCGCGATCCGCTGTTCAACCTGGTCATGCCCACCGCGGTCAAGATGAACTATCCCGCGGCGGGGATATCGATGCGACTGGACCTGGGCAACGTGCAGATCAATCGCCTACCGGGCAATCAGGCCGAACTGTGGACAGTGCCCAGGTACCAGGGTTCGCCGCCGGTGGATTTGTGCGGTCCGGGTTTCCAGCCTCCGCCGGCCGGGCCTCCGGTTGCTGCCGCGGTCGGTCCCTACCCGGCGGCCGACGGTTCACAAAGGCGCGACCGGTGGTCGCGCCCGGAGGGGTCGCCAAGCGGTTCTCACGGTGCTTGGGCGCGACCACCGGTCGCGGCTTTATGAATCCGGCGTCGCGGCTTTATGAATCCGGCGTGGTGCCCAACGAGCTGAGAAAGCTGTCGGTCTCGTCGACGAAGCTGGTGTTTCCGGGGTTGTAGATGAATCGCGTGCGGTCGATGGGCACATCGAGCTTCACGTCGAACAGCTCCATGGTCACCAGTGCCCGACTGTCCTTCTTCCCGCCTTCCTTCCGGGCGATGCGGCGGCGGTACTCGACCCGGTAGGGAAACAGGTCCTCCTGTCCGAGCATGAGCACGACGTGGTCGGGCAGGTGGTCGGGGAGTTTGCTCAAGTCGGCCGGCTCTCCCGCCTCAATGGCCGCTTTCTGGTCGGGAAGGATTTTGGCCAGGCGATCGGGTTTCCAGTGTCCCTGGAGGGTCCAGACGGGCAAGCGGTCGAGGCGAGCTGGTTGTGCGGCATCGAAGTCGAAGGCGGCCTGGAGCCCTCGAAGCAGTTTGGGCAACCCGCCGAAGCCAACCAGCATGCCCTCGGTTCCTCGACCGGGCATCGTTTCGGCCTTCTTGAGGGCTCGGGCGGCACGGACCAGATCGATACGGCTGAGTTTTTCCTCGTCCGGCAGTTTACGATAGGTCCACAGATAGTGGCCGTCGGAGTTAGGGGGCGCGAGGACCTGGAGAAGGCTGCTGTGCTGGTTGCCGACATGGATTCTCAACTCCAGTCGGATCAAGTGATCGTTGCCCGCTCGCTGCTGGAAATAGACGCCCGAGCCGACCAATTGCTTGTCGAAGAGGTCGATTCGGTGTCGGATTTTGGCGGAGACGCCGTTGCGGCCTTCGAGCGTTCGGACGGCGGACAACAGGATCGCTTGGGCCTGGGATCGCCCCGCGGGATTGAGATTGGGACCCTGCGAAAGTTGGGTGGTTTTGGCGGTTCCAGGTGGTGAAGTGGGCTGAGCAGGGCCGTACGCGGCTGCGGGTGGCGACTTTTCTGAGGAAACCGCGGCAGGCGAGCCGTCGGCAACATCCGTCGACCGGCCGCAACCGCCGGCTGGGATAAAGCCCACTGTGAAGATCCACAATACGGGGAGAATGGGAAATCTGTGCGCCATCTTGCGGGTCTTAACGGATTTACCAAAGAATCGTGTTGTGACGCGCCGAAGATTAGACCGCAGAAGGGCATCCTGCGCGATCTGACTGCGCCGGATGCCGATTTCCGCATGGTTACAAGGTGCGGGGCCGACATTGTAGGGCAGCCCCAGGATGGGGTCCACGTCAATCGTATCCGGCAGGCTGGGATTCTGCCGGTTAGGAAAATCCGTTTGTGCCCATAGCAGTACGTTTGGCGCCGGCGTCCGGGCAAGAGTTTGTTCGGGCGTAGGCTCCGGGCTACAGATTGGGGGGAGATGATGAGGTTGGTGAAGATCTCGGTATTACTCTTGGGATTGGTAGCCGTGGGCATCACAGGCTGCACGAAAGCGTTCCAGCAACCTCTGCCGCCGGCGCAGATGCTGATGGAACCCGGTCCGGGTGTGGGCGGACCCGGCCCGGGCGTGATGATGTATCAGCCGAGCCCTGCCATGCCCGGCCGGACTTCCCAGGTGGCCTTTGTGGGGCCGGAGGGGATGCGGATTACCTGGGACATCGGCGCGCCGGGGCAGTTTGACTCGGTGCCGTTGCTTTGTCCGGCCCATTACAACTTCCCGCAAGGGGCCATCTATCGTTTGAAGTTGACGCACATTCCGGGGCGTCCCGCGGTGGAATTGTATCCCACGCTGGAGATCGGCCCGGCCGTGCCGCGGACCGAGGCCTTTCTGGCACATAACGCCGTCCCCGTCCAGTTCGCCGAAGAGGACTTCAACCAGGTGCTCAGCGGCAACTTCGTGACCAAGGTGATCTACCTTCCGGATCCGGAGTTCCAGGAGTTTGCCCTGGCCGGGGTGGATACACTGGTCAGCACGCGGCTTGATCCGGGGGTGGATCCGATCGTGGAGGCGGACCGCCGGGGGGCCATCTTGGCGGTGGTTCGCTTGGGCAATAAGGACCTGGAGGTTCCCAGCGAGATGGCCGGGGACGGCGAGGTGGTGCCGACCGCCTACCAGGTTCCGGGGGGAGAGATGGACATGGCCGCCGGTCCCAGGCCGATGGGGGGTCCTATGGGAGGAGCGAGCACGATGCCAAGCAACTATATTTCGGGAGTCAACGGGCCGCAGTACGGGATGCCGATGTGCGGCACGCCGATCGGATTGCCCGGCCCGCCGCACGTCCCCTTGGGAATTCCCGCCGGGTTGCGAAGGCACGTGATCAAGAACCACACCTGCGTCCGGCTTCCGAAGCCGACTCGGCGGGTGAGAATCGACGTGAAGCAGGTTCCCGGAATGAGCTATCCCGGGCCGGCCGACCGGGCTTACATGCTTGAGCAGAGGTTTCCGGGTCTGGGGGCGAACCGCCAGCCGCTGCTCGATCGAGGAGAGACCATTACGCCCGGTGGTGAGGCGTGCGAATACTGACAGACGTGCAGATTGAGGCGTCGGGGACAGTCGCCCTCCGGCGGTTTGCGGCCCCCGGACTTATAACCCATATCCATCATTCAGTTTCCACCCGTGACAATGGTCCACAAGCTCCGCTGCCCGGCGATCGAGGAGCTGCTCTACGGGAGAGGAGTTGCCTGCGGCAGAGCGATGGTGGTGCTCTGGTGCCTGGCAGCAGCCCCGGTGCTGCTCGCCCAGGAACCTCGGGTGCACTACTTGCATCAGGGTGTGATGCCACCGGGAGCGATTGGTAGCCGGCAACTCCAGCGGGGCGGACCATTGCCCGGGTTCTTTCAGCCGGTTGAAATCAAGGCCCCGCCCGGGGCCTTGGTTTCGCTGGCTGTCGATGGGGGTTTCGATCGGTCGCAGCCGGCCCCGCGCAAAGCCGGCATGCTGATCGGGTCGGTGTATCGGCTGCGGGTAGCGAACATTCGCTTGGCCGAAGGAAGCGAAGTCTTCCCCACCATCGAGGTCATCGATCGAATCTATGCCCCACCCGGCCAAGAATGCCGTTTCGCCATCCCCGTCAATC
>CAZUAM010000612.1:0-4324 GCA_964618095.1 uncultured Planctomycetaceae bacterium
TTCTGCTCAGGTTGAGTTGGGCATCGGCGAGCTGTGCCTGCGCCTCTATAACGCGGTTCAAGCCGAGCTGGCCTGCTTCGTAAGAAAACCTCATAACTTCGAGCTGTTTTTTTGCAGCGAGGATGGCGGCTTCCCATTCCTTTTGACAGCGGCCCATCTCGCCCTTAGCCCACTCAAGCTGTGCTCTTGCGGCGGAAAGGTGGTAACGTGCCAAGGCTTCGTCATAAGTGGGTTTCATGCCCGCTTTCCAACCAAGAAGAATCCTCTTGTAGATCGCCTCCCGGGAACGGACCAGTGTTTCCAAGTATCCAGTTTCTTCCTGGTTGTACTTCTCTGGCACAAGCAGGTAATCCACATCGGCACGCAGAGATTGCAGTTTCTTCTGCAAGTCGTCAACAGCGCGCGCCAACCCTTCATTCGCTGGTCGTTTGAGCTGCCCTTGACTGTTCTCCTGGAAACCGACGGCCGCGCCGGCGACTACTACGAGAATCAGCGCTGGAATCAATAACTGTCTCATGTCGTTTTCCTCCTGTCGTGAATGGTTGAGAGAGGGCCGGTCCCCGCGACGACCTCACCGCCCCGTCGTCTTCGCCCGCCGTAAGCGAGGAGGGCGAGGGTGCCCACACGCAACAAGATGATGCTACCGGGCTCAGGGACACTTGCCACGCGGAGCCCTATGAAGTAGTTCTCGCCCGACGGGAAGTGGCCGTTGCGGCGGTGGGAGGCAAGCAGGGAGCCCGGGTAGATGAGGAACGACCCACCACGCAACCCACGCGACGAACCGTACGGAATCGGCTCGCTCCACTCCCAAACATTGCCGCCCTGATCGAACGTGCCGTACGGGCTGTCGGAATTCTGCAACTCGCCCACAAGCGTCGTGTACTTGCCGGAATCGATGGGGTAGGCGTAGGGGGCGGTGTAGTAGTTGGCGTTATTGCCCGACGCATCGGCCATGTCCTGCCCCGGGGCCGTGTCACTGCTCGTCGGGTAGTCCCAGTAACCGGCATTGGTGCCGCCGCTCTTGTAGTATGCCGTCTTGTACCACTTGTCCTGGCTGATCACCGCCCACTTCCAATTGGTGTTGCGAACAATCGTGTTGTTGCTCATTCCATCACTGGTCAGGGTGTACGCCCCCGTCTCCGTTGTGCCCGCACCCTGCGCGCCGGTCGGCTGGCCGTTGTGCAGCCAGTTGGCGAACCGGCTGGCGTTCCAGCAGCTCACAAAGTTGACCGGACGGTTGGCATAGTCTGATGCCACGCTGTACGTATAGTTGCCCCACGAGCCGCTCCGCTGAATCTTGCAGCCGAAAGGGCTGATCCACATGCTCGTGCTGTACAGCCCGTAGGTGTCGGTCTTGGCCACGGCACTGAGGAACGCGGTGTACTGCCCGGCCGTCACTTCGTACTTGCCGATGTTGTAGGTGTAGCCAACCGCGCCGCAGATGCGGTCCGGCCCGTAGCCGCCATAGCTCTGGCCGGACCATTCACCGGCATTGCCCGGATTGCCGACGGGCACGGTCTCGATGGTCACGGCTTGGGCGATCATTGGCCATACGCCCAGCACCACCAGCACTGCGAATCCAAGAGTCAAGCGTTTGATGGCTTGCTCCCCCTGTGCGTGTCACCCGACCCCGAATGTACCTCTACCAAAAACGCAACTCGGAATCCATCTGTTTCGCACCAGAAAGACAAAATGCTCCTGTGGGGGGGCATTCGTCAGGTCCACCTGTCAGAATCAGCGCCCTGCCCGGGAGGGATGGGGCTTCGAGCGGATCGACGCCAATGACGCGGGATCGACGGGCACTATCTGAATGCAAACACGGTTACGCCACCCGGCTGGTGGCGCTTACTTTTCCGCCCGCCGCGTGGCGGGCCCACCTTGATTATGGAGGTTATTATCAGCCTTGGAACACTACCGCACACAGAAGTTTTGCAGGAGCGCGCAACAGGTAGCTTCGGCCGGGTCGATCGTGCAGCCGGCGACGATAAGACCGCAAAGGGCAGGCAGCAAGAGCGTGACGGGCAGTCGTTGATGGGCGATCCGGCCTGCACTATCTACAGCGGTGTACCACTGCCACGCAGAAGCAGTGTTTTTCGTCGCAAATGCACGCAGCACTGCTTCTGCGAAGCAGTGGCACACGCGTTTTCACCGGGCTGTTGCGCCGCGGGTTGAGAAAGTTGTAGGAGGCGACTCCAGGCGCCGATCGAAGGACGAGAATTCCCCAAATCGGCGACTGGAGTCGTCTCCTACAACCAGGTGCACCAAAAATCGGTAGTTTCTCAACGGCCTGTTTCTTACCGCCCCAGCAGGTTCCGCATGCCCAGGGCGAAGATGATCCACAGCGCGGCGACCGCTTCGTTTGAGTCGATCTTCGAGGTGCCGCGCTGCCGGTCGATGAACACGATGGGCGTTTCTGCAAACCGGGCGCCGAGCCGTTTGAGATGCCAGAGGATCTCTTCCTGGAAGGAATACCCCCGGCTGCGGACGGCGTTGAAATCGAGCCCGGCCAACAGCTCGGTGCGATAGCAGCGGAAGGCCCCGCTACAGTCCTTCGGTCTGAGGCCCAACAGCCAGCGGGCGTACAGGTTCACCCCGCGGCTCATCAGGCGTCGCTCGAGGGGCCAGCCTTCCGTGCCCCCGCCGGGCACGTAGCGCGAGCCGATCATCACGTCAACCGCCGGGCCGCCGGGCGGCTCCATGCCGCTGAGCAGATCGGGCAGGTAGCGGGGCGGGTGGCTGAAGTCGGCGTCCATGTTCAGCACGTACTTGTAGCCCTGCTCGACGGCGTATCGCATCCCGGCGATAATGGCGGTCCCCAGCCCCAGTTTCCCCTGGCGGTGCAGGCAGTGCAGCCGCTGATCTTCGGCCCCCTTCCGCTCACACCACTGCCCGGTGCCGTCCGGCGAGTTGTCGTCGATCACCAGCAGATCGACCCGGGGCGCAACCTGGAAGACTTCGTCCACCAGCCGAGGCAGGTTTTCCATTTCGTTGTAGGTGGCAACGGTCACCAGCGTCCGATCGGCGTTGGACATTGGTCCGGGTGTTCCTCTTAGACGGACGTGTAACAAGGGAAAATGGGAAAGGGGAAAAAGGGAAAACGCGCTGATTCAATTTGCCTCTTCCCCTTTTTCCCTTTTCCCATCTTCCCTCTCTACACCTTTTCCGTTGTCCTTTTTGCGAGTTGCCGATAGTAGTCAATCGATAGCCGCAGGCCCTCTTCGAAATCGACGATCGGCTGGTAGCCCAACATCTCTCGGGCCTGGGAGACGTCGGCCAGACTTTCGCGGATATCGCCGGGCCGGGGATCGGCGTGAATCGGCTCGACGTCGGTACCCAGGACGCGATTGAGCCGGTCGATCAGCGTCAGCAGGTCGATGCTCCGTCCGCCCGCCGCGTTGAAGGTCCGCCCGGCCACGCCGGCGGCGTCGGCCGCCAGGAGGTTTGCCCGGACCACGTTGGCCACGTAGGTGAAGTCGCGCGATTGCCGCCCGTCGCCGTAGATCACCGGCTGCCGCCCGGCCAGCATCGCCGTGATGAACAGGGGGATCACGGCCGAATAGGGGCTGTCGGGATCCTGCCGCGGCCCGAACACGTTGAAATAGCGGATCGAGACCGTCTCGAACCCGTAGGTGGCCGTGAAGGCCTGGCAGTAGTATTCGGCGGCCAGCTTGGCGGCCCCGTAGGGGGAAATGGGGGCGGGCAGGTCGGCTTCGCGCTTGGGGCTGGTGGGCCGCTCGCCGTAGGCGCTGCTGGAACCGGCGTAGACCATCCTCCGCACCCCCGCCCGGCGTGCCGCGTCCAGCAGCGTCACCGTCCCGGTCACGCAGGCGGCGTTGGTGTCCAGCGGTGCCTCGACGCTCCGCGGCACCGAGGCCAACGCGGCCTGGTGGAAGATGCAATCGACCCCCTCGACCGCCTCGGCCACGGCCCGGGCATCGACCAGGTCCGCCTCGATGAATTCGATCCGCTCGCGGAAACTCTCCATGTTCGACAGGTGCCCGGTGCTCAGGTTGTCCAGCACCCGGACCCTCTCGCCCCGCTCGACCAACGTCTCGGTGATATGCGAGCCGATGAACCCCGCCCCGCCGGTGACCAGGAAGATGCGCATTGGGTGTCTCTTTGCCGGGTAGTGAGGATAGGAGACCT
Source organism: uncultured Planctomycetaceae bacterium (assembly GCA_964618095.1). GTDB lineage: Bacteria > Planctomycetota > Planctomycetia > Pirellulales > Thermoguttaceae > CAZUAM01. The sequence continues at coordinate 4,147 of CAZUAM010000612.1, forward strand.
TGTTGCAGGCAGTTTTAGTACAACTGTAGGTCAGACCGGGCGCTAGGGCAAGCGGCAGGAGTCTGTTGGCGGGACCGGCCCACGACGCAAGTTGCTTTCCCGACAGTTCTTGGGTCGCGCAGGGCTCAGGCCGCCGTACCGGCGGCCGCTAAACACCGTTGCGCCGCCGACAAACACG
>CAZUAM010000613.1:0-4308 GCA_964618095.1 uncultured Planctomycetaceae bacterium
ATACCCTTGGAGGCTCAAGAATTCCCGAATTCTTGAATAATCCGGGCTAACACTCGAAGAGGCTGAGGCTGCGATTGAGAAACACCTCAAGCAAGTGCTTAGGGAGCCCGTGGTCTCCGTAAGCCTGGCGGGCTGGAAGAGCAATTGGGACGAAACATCCGAAGAGCGACGCAGGCTCGAAGAGGAGGTGAGGGAACTCAGGAGCACCGTCGAGCGGCTTAGAAGAGCACGCGAGAAGCCCGACCGAACGCCCGATCCAGTGCTGCCTTGGTAACCACACTCACGAGGCAAACTTCTCGCCCGTCAGACGCTCGTAGGCCTCGACGTATTTCTCCCGGGTCTTGACCACGATCTCGTCGGGCAAGGCCGGCGGCGGGCTGTTCTTGTCCCAATCGGTGGACGATAGCCAGTCGCGGACGAATTGCTTGTCGAACGACGGCTGGCTGCGGCCCGGCTGATATCCTTCGGCGGGCCAGAAGCGGGAGCTGTCGGGGGTGAGCACCTCGTCGATCAGTATCAGCTCGCCGTCGACCAGCCCAAACTCGAATTTCGTGTCGGCGATGATGATCCCCCGCTTCAGTGCGTACTCCACGCCGCGCTGGAAGATCTCGATGCTGCGGCGCCGCAACTGTTCGGCCATCTCGCGGCCGACGATTTCTGCGGTTCGCTCCAGCGAGATGTTCTCGTCGTGGCCGGTCTGGGCCTTGGTGGCGGGGGTGAAGATGGGCTCGCCCAGGCGGGCGCTTTCGGCGAGTCCCTCGGGCAGTGGGATCCCGCAGACGGTGCCGCTCTCTTGGTATTCCTTCCAGCCCGATCCGGCCAGGTAGCCGCGGACCACGCACTCGATCGGCACCACCTCGGCCTTGCGGACCAGGCTGGAGCGCCCGGCCAGTGCCCGGTGATCGATCTCCGCCGGCAGGTCCATCTGCTCGAGGTCGGTGGTGATCAGGTGGTTCGGCTCCTTCAACAGATCGAACCAGAAGGCAGCGATCTGCGTCAACAGGCGTCCCTTGTCAGGGATCCCGGTGGGCAGGACCCAGTCGAACGCGCTCAGCCGGTCGGTGCCGACCAACAGGAGCCGGTCGCCCAGATCGTAGATATCGCGGACCTTGCCGCGGCGGACCGGCAGCCCGGCCAGCGAGGTCTCCAGGACGACGGATGTGCTCATGTGGGTGTCCCTTACTTGCGGAGGTGGGGCGCCGTGCCGGCGACCGCTAAACGGTTGTGCTCGGTGGGTCGCCGTGCCGGCGACCGCTAAACGGTGACGTCCGCAGTCTTAACCGGCGCCGAATATACCGGTGGGCCAGTTCCTTGGCCAGTGGGGGCGGACAGCTTGAACGGGCCGCGGGAGTTCGGTAGACTTCCCATCGGGAGCGAGGTGTTCCCCCCATGATCTTGCTCGGGCGTCGAGGGCCGCCGGTGCAAGGGCGCACCGGTCGAAGTGATCTCCAGAGGCGTGTCACACCCCTACGTGGAGCCATAGGTCCGCCCGGACTTTATCCCATGCTTCCCTGCCCCTTCCCGAGGACGTCGACCCGATGGGCCTAATGCGGTTTGTCGTTTCTCCGCCGGAGCGCATCACGGAGGAGGCCCTCCAGCAGGCCTACCTGTCGGGGATTGACCGGATTGCCTGGCAGGTCGAAGTCGGCATGGAGGGCGGTCAGTTGGTGGCGCGTCGGGCGGTTTCCGAGTCGTGCAACCTTCACGTCCCGTGGCCGGTGAAGGGTCGCGGCCGGCTGACCCTTTCGACCGGCAGTCTCATGGAGCAGCCCCGGCCCTACCATCTTCCGCTGGAGCTTGCCCGCGGCACCATCGGCCAGCTCAGCAGTCAACTGGCCGAATGGCGAACCTTGGGCCTCACGGTACCGGAGAAGGTCACCCAGGGCTTGTCCGAGGCGATGGGGTATTTTGGCCGGGCGGCGGTGGGTGAGCGAGATTTGCAGGAGTCGGCCCAGTTGGCCGAGCGGGCCATCCGCATCGCCCTGGACGCCGCCGAGGGGTTGGTGGATTCCTATGTCGATCACGCGATCGCCGTCCGCCGCCCCGCCGGCGAGAAACTGTCCGTTCTCCTCGGCGGCAACCTGGGCAGCCGGCTGCCGGACCAGTCCGCGGCCGAACAGTTCCTGAGCTCGTTCAACGCTGCCGTCGTGCCGGCCTGCTGGCGGGAGATCGAAGCCGGCCAGGAAAGCCACCGCTGGGACGTATGCGACCGGCAGATCGAGTGGTGCAGGACTCGTAGCCTGAGAGTCTGCGGCGGGCCCCTGCTGCAACTCGACCCCCGCAGCCTGCCCGACTGGCTCTACCTCTACGAAGACGACTTCGACAACCTGCTCTCCTGCGTGACGGAGTACGTCCGGGCGGCGGTGGCCCGCTATCGCGGCAAGGTTGACCTTTGGCAGTGCGCCGGGCGACTGACTTCCGCCGAGATCCTCTCGCTCACGGAAGAAGAAAAGCTGCGGCTGGCCGCCGGCACCATCGAGATGGCCCGCGCGATCGATCCCGATACCCCGCTCTTGGTCTCGTTCGACCAGCCCTGGGGCGAGTACCTCAGTCGCCGGGAGATGGACCTGCCTCCGCTGTATTTTGCCGACGCCTTGGTTCGCTCCGGACTGGATCTGTCGGGTGTGATGCTGGAGATCAACCTGGGCTATCACCCGGGCGGCACGCTGCCGCGGACCCCGCTGGAGTTCAGCCGGCAGTTGGACTATTGGAGCCTGCTGGGGCTGCCGCTGTTTGTCTCGCTCACCGTACCCAGCGCGGATCACGACGACCCCCTGGCCCAGCGCCGGGTGAGGGTCCCGGCGGGGGGTTGGACGGCCAGCACGCAACAGGCCTGGGTTGCCCGCTACGTGCCCCTGATCCTCTCGAAGCCGTCCGTCCAGGGAGTCTTCTGGAACCAGCTTTACGACAGCCAACCCCACGACTTTCCCCACGGCGGCCTGTTCGACGAGCAGGATCGACCCAAGTCGGCGCTGGACAGCCTGGCCGGGATCCGCCGGGTACACGTGGAATAGTGCGGGCGGTTGCCCGCGTGCCGACGCCGCGAGTGTCAAGTGTCAAGAGTTGACCCCGAGTCCCCCGAGTCCGAGTCCGAGTCTAGGTCATCCAGCAGGACCGTCTCCGTCTCGGTTCCATGGAGCTTTTCCAGACTCTCCCACGCCTCGGGCTGAGTTTCCTGAATGAATGGAATCAGAACTGTGGGATCAACGGCCCGCTCCCGGTCGAAGTTGTCAGGATCGCCCTTGAGATAACCGCCGCCACTTAGCAGGTGATCCTCAATGGCTGTCTCAAACGCCTTTTCGGTATGGTCGGCCGGCATGGCTCATGCTCCCACCTTCAACTTCGCAATGTAGGGTTTGAGAGCCTTCTCCAGACGGATCATTGCGTCGATCATGGGCGTCTGGATCTCTTCCCAGCGTTCTTCGTCATCACGATAGCCGCCGTTGTCGAATCGCTTGGCGATTCGACATGCCCGTTTTGCGTCAAGGCGTTCCCACTCCAACGACTCACCGAATGCCTTCTCGACTTCCTCTTTACGTTGTGCTAGTTGCTCGAAGATCGCCTCATTCTCTTCCTTGAAGTCCTTACCATGGTCAATGTACAGCTCGCATGAGGGTCAACTCTTGACTCTTGACAGAGCATCCGCGCTTTTCACTTGCGCCGCCGGCTGGCCCGGCGGAGGTCGAGTTTCTTTCCGGTCTTCTCGGCCAGCCGTTGGTTGGCCTGCCGGAAGTAGGCGATTTGCTCCGACATACTCATGTCCTTAGTTTCTCGGGCAACCTCTTCTTTCCATCGCCAGACTTCCTGGAGCGTCTTACTCACTTTCATCGTCCACCTCCGGGGGCGTGACTATGTGCAACGGCTTGTAGTAGCCGTTCATCACGCTGATTTGATGAAACTTCTCACGCCTTCGGACATTCACGAGGTGCCGATAGTTCCAACTCACAAGAACGTCCAGTTCGCTTACAACCGCCACGGCTACGTGCCGGGCATCGTCAATGCTTGAAGGCGGCACGACGCCATGCTGTAGGAATTCCTCGGCAAGTCGAAACATGTCTTCATCGAAATCCAGCCAAACTGGTCCAAGCTGTTGCACAAGTTCCCGAAGCCGATCTGCCAATTCGGCTGAAGCTCGCGAGATTTACTCCAACACAATTTCCGAGACGAACAGGTCGTACGTCCCTTGCCGAGCAGACTCAAGAAACTCCAACGTGGCCTCACGTGAGTCGGGTGCATCGTCCGCAAAAGCGTGAGACCAAACGGACGTCTCCACGTAGATTGTCAGTTTACGCATCGTTCACTCCTACC
>CAZUAM010000614.1:0-4301 GCA_964618095.1 uncultured Planctomycetaceae bacterium
TCGTTTGTTCTCAATTACTTAGATGCGATTCTCTTCCGGAACTTCGGGCTAAACAATCAATCACGGTCACCAAGCGTGATAGTGTTACCCCGTCGGATTCTCGATCCACTGCCGATAGCACGGCCCGCACAGGTAGAGGACCAGCCGCCGGTAGACCTGATCCATCGCCTCCTGTGCCGACAGCTCGCCCATCTCGTCCACCAGCCGCTCGATTTCCGCCTTGGCGTCGCGCATCAGGTCCTCCAGGGAGAAGCTCGGCGGCGTGGGATCGGCAAAGGCCTCGATCCGCACCACGTAGAAGCTTCCTTCCCCCGGCGTCAACTCCGCCGCGCAGCGGTCACAGCACAGCGACAGTTCGTCGTTTCCCTCGTGCTCCGCCATACACGCATTCTACGACGATGATGCTCGCTCGTCACGCCCGGTCCCGGGCTCGCGCGAGCGATTCGCGGGCCAGCTCAGCGCGGTACGGGCTACGGCGAAGGCCGCCTGGGGCCTGCCCAACCGGCGGGCGTTTTCCTTCAACCGGGCAAGACGCTCGGGGTCTTCCAGCAGCCGCGTGAGCTTGTGCGGCAGCGTGGCCACGTTGCCCAGCTTCACGGCCGCTCCGTTTTCCAGCAGGAAATCGCTGTTACGGCTCTCCTGGCCGGGGATCGGATTGACCACCGCCATGGCCGCCCCCCGGGCCAGGGCCTCCGAGCTGGTCAGCCCGCCCGGTTTGGAGACCACCAGGTCGGCCGCGGCCATCAGCTCGTCCATCTCCGCGGTGTAGCCCAGCACCTTGACGCGATGCCGCCCGGGCACGTCTACCTGCTCGATCCGGCCCTTCAACTCCTCGTTCCGGCCCGCGACCACCACCAACTCGAGCGGCGTCTGGATGCTCAGCAGACTGCGATAGAGCTTCTCGACGGGCCCCACGCCGAAGCCGCCGGCAAGCTGAAGCACCACCGGCCGGTCCCCGACCAGGCCCAGTCGCGCCAGACATTCCCGACGGTCTTTGGGTTGGCTGAAAACGGGATGGATGGGAATCCCCGTCACGCTGGTATCGCCCGGCGGAACGCCCCACTGGTGCAAATTGTCCGCCCCTTCCTCGGTAGCGGTGAAGTAATGATCGCACGGCTGGTTGACCCACATACGGTGCGTCTCGAAATCGGTGGTCACCGTAAACTGCGGGATCTCCACCTCGCCCTTTTTCCGCAACGAGGCAATCATCTCGGCCGGAAGGAAGTGGGTGTTGACGACCACGTCCCACGCCTGCGTTTTGAGAAAGCGGAGGAACTTCCGCAGGTTCAGCCTCTCGACCAGCAGCCGCAGCCGGTCGCCCTTCCGCTGAGGCGAGGGAGGCCGATCGAGCAGATCGTAAAAGTAGCCCAGCACGTGCGGGGCCTTGCCCACCAGGTCGAGATACGCCCGACCGTAGAACTTGCGGAAGGTCGAATTGGTAAAGTCCAGGACGTCCAGGTTTTCGACCACCGCATCCGGATCGAGCTCCCGCAGTGCCAGCTCCACCGCCTGGGCCGCCCGAAGATGCCCCGCCCCCACGGAAGCCGACATTATCAGCACACGTCGCGTCATCTCCGATTCCCCCCGGGTGGATTATGGTCTTCCATTGAGGGACAAGCGCGTGGTGCGCGCATCTGAGACGTAACCAGTTGTGATAGTAACGTTTAGCGGGCGGGCTTGCCCGCCGTTTGGTTGCGGCCGGAGGCCGCGCTTGGGCCCCGACACCAGTCGTATGTGTAGCCCCAGGCAGGGCGCCAGTCAATCGCTCACGGCGAATTGCCCCTGCCGGCCGGATCAGCCACGCACCGGCTGCGGCAGGCGACTTGCAGTCTGGCCGTTTCCGTGTATGGTTGCGGCTTGGGGTAAAATGCAGTCGGCAGCCGGGGAAAGACCACACGGGAAATCACGAACATGGCAGACAACGCCTCGATCTTGCGGCGATTCTGGTCCGCAGAGACCGGGATCTTTTTGGGAATCTGGCTTGTCCTGATGCTCCTGGGCCGCAGCTCGCTGTTGCAGGATCCCGGCACGTTCTGGCACGTCAAGGTCGGCCAGCAGATGCTCAGCTCGGCAGAGGTCATCCAGACCGACCCCTTCAGCTTCACCCGCTACGGTGAGCCTTGGGTCGCCCACCAATGGCTGGCCGAGTGCGGCATGGCAGCCCTCCACAAGCTGGGCGGCTTCGACGCCCTGCTGCTGCTGACCGCCACGCTGCTGGCGGGCCTCTACACCTGGGTTGCCTCTCGGCTGCTTCATGCCGGGTTTCACCTCCTGCTTACCGGGGTTGTGCTCGCCCTGATCCTCCTGGCCAGCTCGCACCAGTTCCACGTCCGCCCGTTGATCCTCACCATCGCCCTGCTGGGCCTTTCCTTTTCGCTGCTGGTCGACTTCGAAGCAGGCCGCCGGCCACTCTCGCGGCTGTGGTGGCTGGTGCCGCTTGTCGTCCTCTGGGCAAACCTGCACGCCGGCGTGCTGGCGGGCATCGGCACCCTGGGACTCGTGCTGCTGGGCTGGTCTCTGGCCTGGGCACTGGGCAAGGACTCCCCGGTCCGTCGCCCCCGTGACCTAGTCGTGCTCCTGGCACTCCTGCTGGCATGCGGAGCGTCGGTCCTGGCAAACCCTTACGGATTGGACCTGCCCCGGGCCTGGCTCAAGACCCTGACCATCCCCCTGCCCGAATTGATCCAGGAGCACCGCCCCCTGGATCTGACCAACCCGCTCGGCTGGACCACGGTGCTGCTCGGGCTGGGCTATCTGGTCACGCTCGTAGGCGTATTGCCCAAGTGGCCGCGAGTGACCTGGCTGATCCCGCTGGTGTGGCTCATCCTGGCCGCCGGTCGGGTACGCAACGTCCCGCTGTTTGCCCTCATCACGGCAATCGCCGCCGCCGAGGTGCTTCCTGCCTCACGCTGGGCCGGTTGGCTGCGGCAGCACGAGATGCTTCTGCCACCCCGCGAAAATGGGCCGACTGTACGGCGCGGGCACAGTTGCCTGGCGGCCGTGCTTCCGTTGTTGCTGGTGGGCACGACGGGGCTACTGCAACTGGGCGGAGTCCGGGCGCCGGTGGTCGGCCGCGGTTGGGCAAAGTTGGGCCCCACCCGCTGGCCTGTCGATCTGTTGCCCGAACTTGAGCGAATCAACCGCTCCAGCCCCCAGGGCACTCCCATCTTCAACGACCTGAACTATGGCGGCTTCTTGATCTATCATACTCCACGGCTGCGGGTGTTCATTGACGACCGCTGCGCACTCTACGGGGCGGAGCTGCTCGGGCGGTACGACCGCGCCCGGCAAAACGACCCCGCTCAGATCGACCGCTGGCAACGGCAATACGGCTTCCGCTACGCCCTGGTCGAGACGGACACGCCGTTCGACCGTTACCTGGAAGGCTCCACCGACTGGAAGATCGTCCAGCAAACGCCTGCCGCGACCCTCTACGGACGGGATTAGGGAGTCTACTGCGCCAACGCCTCGGCGATCTGCCAGCCGCCGGAATGCTCCAATCGCGACCGCAGCTCAGCGACCACCTGCCGGTCGCTCCAGAGAACACGGTAGAAGCCCTCACAGGCGGCGTCCGCGTACCAGCCGGCCATGTGCGACCAGCCGAACTCCTTCGGGCCGGCCTCGGGAGCGTCGGGCCGCGAGTCGAGCCATGTCTGCACCGCCAGCCCGCGATCCGGATAGGTGGCCGTCAGCGCGGCGCAGACGAGTCGTTCGAGCGTCTGCTGATTGGGAAGCCCCAGGCTTGGCGGGTCAGTGGTCTCCCAGCGGATAAGTGAAACCAGGATTGCGCCGTCAAACAGCGATAGACTACCGTTCTCTCCATCTGCGGCAGACGGATCATATTCTTGCACGACTGCTCGGAGATTCTGGTGTCTAAAACCGGTTTGGGTCGAGGTACCGTCCGCGTTCACGTCCGGATCAACGTTGAGGATCAATCGGGCCAGACGAGATTTCCCGGCCTGCTTCAAACGTTGCCGCTCTTCGTTCAGTCGGTTCCGTGCTTCGCGAAGAACTCGGCGTCTGTCTCCCCTGCACGGGAACACACGGATGAAGTTCCCGCTCTTGGAACGATAACCGTACTCTCCCCCAGTGACCTTATCGCCCCATGGATCGAGCACGTCGATACGGCCCGTTCTGCCTCGAGGCCGACCCAGGTTGGTGCAGCCGAGGTGTTCAAGCCAGCCGCCCCAGAAGGCCCGATCCTGATAACCCTCGCAGAGGATGACCGATTCCCTTTGAGCCGACTCCCTCATCGCAGATCCTTCTCGACTTCGGTCCGTGAGAACGCAACCTCGGAGCCC
>CAZUAM010000615.1:0-2397 GCA_964618095.1 uncultured Planctomycetaceae bacterium
TGAGCCCCCAGTTGGCCGAGTTTCCGGGGGCTCGCTGCGCTCGACCCCGGCCACCTCTCGCTCAGATTTGGAAGTACTGAAGTTCAACATGCCTCGCCTGCAAGCGGGCCTCGCAATCGGCGCGACCAAGGGGGGAACCCTCGACCACCCGCTCCGCCGGCCGTGCGCAAAGCCGCTTCGACCATTCGAGACGTTGTTTACAGATCCGGCACCTTGCGTGTACAATCGGCATGCAGAGGTGAAGGTCGCCGCGAACGGGACGGTGGGCTGGTGAAAATGAAGTTCTTCAACAATCTGCAGCTCAAGGTCACCTTGGCTTTTCTACTTGTGTCTCTGATTCCCTTGGGGGCGGCAAGCGTGTTCTCGGTGCGGACGGCCAACAAGGTCATTCAGAGCATCGTACAGAACCAACTGGAAAACGTGGCTGCCGAGAAGCAGGCCCTTCTGGAACGATGGATCATCGAGCGAAAGGCCGACCTGGAGGTCCTGGCCGGATCGACCATCGTCAAGGGAATGAACCCTGCCAAGGTCGCCCCGTACTTTGAGCTGGTGCGGGACCAGTACGGGGTCTACCGGCGTTTCATTATCGCCGGGCCGGACGGCGAGATGATTTATGACAGTACGGGGTCTTCCGATGCCTCGTGCGAGAGCGAGGTGTGGTACCGGCGTGCGATCGGCGGTCAACCGTATATGTCGGAAATCGAGTTGGAAGCAGGCGGGCAGGAATCCGTGTTTCGTCTTGCCACCCCCATCTGGGGTCCGGACGGTCGCCCACGGGGTGTCCTTTCTGCCACAGTAGGTACACAAGCCGTCTGGAAGCGGGTTCTCCGCGTGCAGTTGGGTGAAACGGGGGAATGCTACCTGGTCGACAAGGCCGGCACGTTTCTGGCGCATAAGGACCCCGCGCGGGTGCTCAACGAGAACATTGCCCAGTCAGACAGCTTCAGGCAGATCGAGAGTGCGAGGGGGCAGTTGATCTACACCGATTACCGCGGAATTCAGGTGCTGGGAGCCTTCCGCCCCTTAGAGGGAACCGATTGGTACGTGGTGGTGGAACAGGATCGGGACGAGGCCTTCGTCAGCTCGTATCAGTTGCAGCGGAACATCTACGTCGTGATCGCGTTGACCGTGGTGGGCGCCGTTGGCTTTTCCGTGTTGCTTGCGTGGTACGTGGCGTCGCCGATTCGAAGGCTCAGCGAGGCTGCCCGTACTTTGGCCCGGGGAGATTTTGAACACGCGCTGCTCGACGCGCGGACCACGCGCCGCGACGAAATTGGGGCGCTGTACGCCGCCTTCGGGCACATGGCCGATCAGCTCAAGGATCGCCAAGCCAGGCTGGAGACGCGCGTGGGACTGACCGAGGTGGAGCTGCAAAAGGTCGAGGCGGAATTGAAGGGTACGCTGGAGGCGGCCGCGCGGTCCGAACGGCTTGCCGCCCTGGGACGCCTGGGTTCCGGCCTAGCCCACGAAATTCGCACCCCGCTAACTTCCCTGAAGCTCTTCCTGCAATCCGTTCAAGAGGAGATTTCCATTTCTCCCGAGCAGAGCGAGGATTACCAGATTGCGATGCGGCAGGTCGGCCGGATTGAGAAGACGCTCAACCATTTCCTCGACTTCGCCCGGCCTCAAGAGCCGATCCTTGGGGACCTTGATTTCGTGCAGCTTGTCGACGACGTGCTGGAGGTGATCCGGCCGCGCGCAAACCAGCAGGAAGTCGAGATTCACCAGTCGATCGACCCCGAACTCCCCAAGGTCGAGGGCGACGTGCGCCAATTGGGGGAGGTGCTGGTCAACCTCCTGGTCAACGCCCTGGACGCGATGCCGGACGGCGGCCGGTTGGCGATCTCCATCGCGGCGGAGGCGGCCGAACCGGGCACGACGGACCCGAGCTGGGTCCGAATCGACGTTTCGGACACCGGGCCGGGCATCCAAGAGAAGGATCTCGATCGTCTGTTCGAGCCCTTCTTCACTACCAAGGCGGCGGGCTCCGGTCTGGGGCTGGCGATCATCAAGAGCACTGTCGAGCGGCACGCCGGCTCGGTGCGCGTCGACTCGCAGCTCGGGGCCGGCACGACTTTCTCCGTTCGCCTGCCGGCGGCAACTGCATGAGGACAACGGACATGGGTAAGATCTTGATCGTGGACAACGACGAGGGGCTGGTGCACTTCCTCACCCGGCTGTTCGTCAAGCAGGGCTACGAGGTTGCTTCCTGCACGGACGGCATCTCCGGCCTGGACCGCGTCAAGTCCGAGGCGTTCGATCTGATCCTTCTGGATTACAAAATGCCCGGGCTAAACGGCCTGGAGACGTTGGTGGAGATCAAGCACGCCCAGATCAAGACCCCCGTGATCGTGATGACGGCTTACGGCACCACCGAAACGGCCATCGAAGCGATGA
>CAZUAM010000615.1:2407-4300 GCA_964618095.1 uncultured Planctomycetaceae bacterium
GCGCGTACGACTATCTGCTGAAACCATTCGACACCGAGGGGTTGAAACGGCTGGCGGCCGACGCGTTGCAAGTCAACCGCTTGATGAAGGAGATCGTCGGCCTGCCCAGCTCGGTAACCAAGATCTTGCCCGCCGTGGGCGGTCTGATGAGAATCGTGGGGACCAGCCGCCAGATGCAAGAGGTCTTCAAGCTCATCGGCCAGGTGGCGGAGAAAGACGTGGGGGTGCTGATCACGGGTGAGAGCGGTACGGGCAAGGAGCTGGTGGCGCGGGCGATCTATCATCACAGCCACCGAAAAGACAAACCGTTCATGGCCGTCAACTGCGCGACCGTCCCCGATGCGCTCGTTGAGAGTGAACTCTTCGGCTACGAGCGCGGCGCGTTTACCGGTGCCTACCGCTCGTACGTCGGCAAGTTCGAGCGCTGTCACGCCGGCACGCTCTTCTTCGACGAGATCGGCGACATGTCTTTGAGCACCCAGGCCAAGGTGCTGCGGGTGCTCCAGGAGGGAGAGTTTGAACGGCTGGGCAGCACGGAGACGATCAAAGTCGACGTCCGGATTCTGGCGGCGACCAACAAGAATCTGGAAAGAGAAATCGAGGCAGGGCGGTTCCGCGAGGACCTTTACTACCGCCTGAAGGTCATCTCCATCGAGCTGCCGCCGCTCCGCGAACGAGGGGATGACGTCCCGGCGCTGGTGAAATACTTTGTGGGTCGCTTTTCCGACGAGTACGGCAAATCGGTACATTACGTTGCCGACCAGACGATTCACAAGCTGCAATCCTACACTTGGCCCGGAAACGTGCGCGAACTGGAAAACCACCTCCGGCGAGCCGTGTTGATGTGCAAGGGAGACGTGCTGCTCGCGGAACACGTACAGTTCGAGACCGAGCAGGAAAACGCTTCCCGGGCGGACACGCACGATGAGACGATCCGTAGCTTGAAGCAACGCCTTGCAGAGTTTGTTCCGGAGATTCTCCCATTGGCTGACCAGCAGCGGGCCCACGCAAACGTGATCGACCTGGTTGAGGAGGCGCTGATCACCCGCGCGCTGGAAGAATGCAGCTACAACCAGGTCCGCACGGCGCGGATGCTGGGCATCAGCCGCAACACCTTGCGCCACCGGATCAAGAAGTATGGCCTCGGGCCTCCCGCTGAATGACCCGGCTCCCTGTTGCCCGGTCACCATCAGAGCGCAAGAATTGCACACTTCTGTAAGTCGTGGTTGCCACGTATGTTAGGGGCTTTTCTCGCCGCTGCGCGTGAGGAGCCCTGGTGTTCTGCTTCCACGGGGTGCTCGCTACGGCCTTGCGGGCTGGCCGATCTGGTCGTCCTATCCTCTTTGCTGGCAACCACTTGCGAATCATGCCGCCTGGCAGGTTCCCTTTCGGCACAGATCTTGCGGAGAGCCGATGATTGAATTCCTTTGTCGTTTCCTCTGTCGTCTGTTGACCCACTGGCAGAAGAAAGACCGTGGCTTACGGAATCTGTGCGCGATGCAAGAAACGTAACGGCTGCAAGTTCCGACAGCCGGGAACCTGGGTCGTCGAGTGCAAAGTATTCGAGGAGCGTTCGGATCCTGTGCCGGTTGACTTGGCGCTGGAACGACTGTCTGAGGTGGAGGAACAAGATACGGACCAACCTGGCCATGAATAGGTGGCCGAAGAACGGAGGAAACAATATGTCCAACACGTTCCAATTACCCGAGGACACCCGCCTGAAAGGGGTGCTGAATACCAATGACCGCTCGGCCGAGAGCGCGCTGAAGAACTTCCGCTACATCGTAGCCGCGGTAAACGACGATGCCCTGAGAGTTTGGGCGGACCTGTGGCATGAGCTCCGCGAGGGCGTCACCCCGGGAGGGATGGTGCTGCCGGCAATGAGCAAGGGCT
>CAZUAM010000616.1:0-4296 GCA_964618095.1 uncultured Planctomycetaceae bacterium
AAGTTTCACCCGCCTCACGCCGCTGAATCACCATTTTTCCGACGGACACTAGCTATTAGTTCTGGGACAGGGGGGGAAACTGAAAAACCGGTTGTCACCCAGCGCCAAACCCCTTCCCGGCCCGAAGGAGGGTCGCCCGACTATCCTCTCCCTGGCCCAAGAACTCGCACGGAATGGCCTCTTCGTGGAGGATATGCCTTAACCACCGAACAGAGAACGACCTCGTCCTGCGGTAGGGCCAGAAGCCCTTGCGCGAGCAGTCCATTGCTTGGCGACCTCAAGAACTCGACGGAGACGTTCGTGTGCAGGAGGTGAGTCAATGGAGAATCTCCGCCCGTTCGTCGCATTCGCCCTGTTCATGTCGCTTGAAGGTTGGATCCCAAATACTGCCCGCCACTTCTTTGATGAATTGCCTCCACTTTGCAGGACTCACCGAGGGGTTGGACGGTACCGGTTCAACGGACTCTACGGTGATGTTGACCTGGCGATTGGCTTCTGCCTCTACCATCGGGACGGCGACTTTCAGCACTCCGTCCCGTCCCACTTTCGATTTCATTTCGATACGTGTCATGACGACGCTCCCGTCTCAAGCCGCCTTTATTCTATCCAGCCGGTGGCAGCGCAGCAACAACAAGACACCCTACCCAAGCGGCCACCGCTTGCCCAGGGGTTTTTGTTGGATCTCGGTCAACTGGCGGATGCCGGTGCGGGCAAGCTTGAGCATAGAGGTTAGTTGACGCTCGGTGAAGGTGGCCTCTTCGCCGGTGCCTTGGACCTCGACGAACTGGCCGCAGCCGGTCATTACCAGGTTTGTGTCAACTCTCGTCGGCGTGACGGGCTGCCCAAAAAAGTCACACTTCCCAATCGTCGAGATTCAACCCGGGCACGCGCCCGAACTCTCCGAGGTTGTGGGTGACCAACGTCAGGTCGTGTGCCAAGGCGATCGACGCAATCATCAGATCGTTGGGTCCGATAAGCTGACCTTGGTCGGCTAGATTCGAGCGGACCTGCCCATAGATCTCGGCAGCCGCGTCGTCGAACGGCAGGGAAAAGAATCTGGCGTAGAACAACTGCACTTCACGGAGATTCTGCTGTACATTGCGGCTCCGATAAGCTCCGTAGATCAATTCCCCCTTCACCACTGAGCAGAGGAAGACGTCGTCCGGCTGACAACTGAGCAGGTTGCGACTAATGTTCGACTGGCCGGGCGACCTCAAGTAGTTTACGCAGACGTTGGTGTCGAGGAGGCAAGTCAAGGAAACATCTCCCCTCGTTGTTCAAATTCCCCCTGCTCGTGTCGTCTGAAGGTGGGATCTGAAATGCTGCCCGCCATCTCCTCCACAAACTGCCTCCACTCGTCAACCCCCATTGGCGGCTTGTCCGCGCCCGATTCAACGGACTCGACCGTGATCTTGACCTCCCGATTGGCTTCGCCCATCCCCAGCGGCACGGCAACCTTCAGGACCCCGTCCGGACCGACTTTCGACGTGATCTCGATATGCGTCATATCCCTCCTCCCGTAAATCAACCTCTTCAGTCTATCCCCCTGGCACCGTTCACGCAACCAGGAACCAGAAGCTACCCGAAGGGCCATTGTCGCCCGAGGGCTTTTTGCTCGATCTCGGTCAGCTCGCGGATGCCTTGGTGCGCGAGCTTGAGCATGGCCGTAAGCTGCTTCTCGCTGAAGGTGCCCTCCTCGCCGCTGCTCCGGACCTCGACGAACTGGCCGGAGCCGGTCACCACTACGTTCATGTCGACCGCACCGGCGGCGTCTTCCACGAGGGGCAATTTGCAATCTTCAATTTGCAATTTGCAATCTTCAATCTGCAATTTGCAATCCTTTTCCTCACGCTTTCGCTCCCAGCATCCAGGCCAGGATACCCTTCTGCGCGTGCAGCCGGTTGGCCGCCTGCCGCAGCACGACGCTTTGAGGTCCGTCGATCACCTCGTCGGTGACCTCCTCGCCGCGACGGGCGGGCAGACAGTGCATGAACACGGCCCCTTGTTGGGCCTGGGACATCAGCCCGACGTTGACCTGGTAGGCCACAAAGTCGCGGCGTCGTGCCTCCCGCTGGGTCTCCTGCCCCATGCTCGCCCAAACGTCGGTGTAGATGGCCATCGCGTCCCGAACGGCCTCCGCCGGATCGGTGGTGACCGTCAGGTCCAGATCGGGCACCTCGCGTTTAAGCAGCCCGAGCGTCCGGTCGTCGAACTGGTACCCCTTCGGCGTGGCCATGATCATCCTCATGCCGACTTTGCCGCAGCCCAGGGCCAGGCTTCGGGCGACGTTGTTCGCATCGCCCACCCAAGCCAACGTACGTCCCTCGAGCGAACCACCCAGCTCGCGGATGGTATACAGGTCGGCCATGGCCTGGCAGGGATGGGCGAAGTCGGTCAGTCCGTTGATCACCGAACAGCTACAGTGCTCGGCCAGCTCCACCACCGTCTGGTGCCGGTTCGCCCGAACCACGATCACGTCGACGTACTTGCTCAAGACGTGTCCGAAATCGGCGATGCTCTCCCGACGCCCGAAACCCACGTCGCCGCCCAGGAACATGGCGCTTCCGCCCAGGTGGGTCATGCCCGCCTCGAAGCTGACCCGGGTCCTCAGCGACTGCTTCTCGAACAGCAAGGCCATCACGCGGCCGGGCAAGAGCGGCTCGCGCAGCCCCTTGGCAAACTTGCTCTTGAGGTCCTCGGTGATCGAGAAGACGTGTTCGATCTCGCCGGGCGCCAGATCGGCCAGGGTGATCAAGTGTCGCATTGCGGTGTTCCCGGTGTCATTGCCGCGGTGGGCTGCTGCCGGCCTGCTGTCTGAGAACTTCGGCCAGGACGTCGCAGCCCTGACGGGCTTGCTCGTCGGTGAGGTTCATGGCGGGTAAGAGCCGGATAACGGTACCTTGGGTGCAGTTGACCAGCAGCTTCCGCTCAATGCAGGCCTTGACCGTAACGGCGCCATCAATCGTCAGTTCCAGCCCGATCATCACGCCCCGCACACGGACCTCGCGGATCAGGTTGCACTCCTGCTTTAGCTGCTCAAGACGCCCCCGGAAGACCTCGCCCAGCCGTCTGGCAGCCTCCAACAGGTTCTCCTTTTCGACCATCTCGATAGCCGCCAGGCCGGCGCGGGCGGCGATCGGATTGCCGCCGAACGTGGCCGCGTGCATCCCCGGACGCAGACTCGGCGCAATCTCGGCCGTGGTCAACATCGCCCCGCCGGCCAGACCACCGCAAATCCCCTTGGCCAGCGTCATCACGTCGGGCGTCACGTCGAAGCCCTGATAGGCGAACCAGTCGCCGGTGCGCCCGAAGCCCGTCTGCACTTCGTCGAAAATCAACAGCAGCCCGTTCTCGTCGGCCAGCTTTCGCAACCCGGCCAGGAACCCGTCCGGCGGAATCACGATCCCGCCTTCCCCCTGAACCGGCTCCACCAGGATGGCGGCCGTTTCCCGGTCAATCAGTTCGGCCACCGCTTCCAGGTCGCCGTAGGGTGCGTAGACGAATCCGGCCATCAGCGGCCCCAGGCCCTCGTGGTACTTCGGCTGCGCGGTGGCCGCGGTGGAACCGAGCGTGCGGCCGTGGAACCCGCCCTCGAAGGTGACGATCTTGTACCGCTGCTTCGGCGTGTGCAGCCGGACCAACTTGATCGCGGCTTCGTTGGCCTCGGTGCCCGAGTTGCAGAAAAAGGCCTGCCCGCCGAAGCTCCGCTCGCTAAGCGCCTCGGCCCACCGCCCTTGGGCCTCCGTGTACCAGGTGTTGGGTACGTGGATCAGTTGGCCGAGCTGCTCCCGGACCGCCTCGACCACCGGCTCCGGACAATGCCCCAGGAGGTTGCACCCCCAGCCGGGGAACAGGTCCAGGTAGCGGTTCCCTTCGCTGTCCCACACGTACGACCCTTCACCGCGGACCAGCGAGACGGGAAACCGCCCGTAATTCGGGACCACGTACTTCTGGAAGAGCTGGATTGTCTCCTCGGAACTCATCGGGCCATTGCCTTCCACTGCGGTCTCTCCTTCATCATGAAACTTGGGAACAACGTAGGGACACGCAATAAAGCTTCAGGGTTCAGGATAGCCCCCTGGTTCCGGACGTTCCGCGTCCTGGCGTTGTCGCAGAACGGTGTCCACGCGCCTTGGTCGCGAAGGGTCCGAGATTTCCGTCCCCACGCACAGCGTAGGAACGAGGATCAAATCAACCATCCCTTCCCCCCCTTCCACTTCCCAGTTCCCACTGCCTACTGCCTACTGGGCAAGTATCAGTACATTGGAGTCACTTTTTTGTCACAACAATGACAAG
>CAZUAM010000617.1:0-2511 GCA_964618095.1 uncultured Planctomycetaceae bacterium
AAATCGCCGTCGCTCCCGATGGAGACATCTTCCTGCTGGATTGGAGTGACGCCCCCGTAACCGGCTCGATCACTCGGCTGGATCCTGTAACCGGTGGGGAGACGGCGGTCTCTACAGGCGGGCATTTCGGCGTTCTTCATGGCATAGCCATTGTCCCCGAACCTTCCACACCGGCTCTGGCCGCTATCGCTGTTCTGTGCCTGGTCGCATACGCCTGGCGGAAACGCCGTGCCGCCTGAATCCACTACTTCAGGTCCCGCAGCGCTTCCAGCAACGCCCCGGTCATCTCTTCCGTGTGCCCGCTGGTCAGGCTGATCCGCAGGCAGGCCTCGCCTTGGGGGACCGTGGGCGGGCGGATCGCCGGGACGAAGAGGCCTCGGGCGCGGAGTGCGGCGGCCAACTGCATCGCCCGGCCCGGCTCGCCGACAACCAGCGGGATGATCTGACTGGCGGAATTCCCCACGTTCCAACCTTGGGCGATCAGCTCGCTGCGAAGCGACTCGGCCCGGGCGAGCAGGCGTTGGCGGCGTTGGGGTTCGCCACGGACGATGTCCAATGCGACCAGCACGGCGGCGGCAACCGCCGACGGTGTGGCGGTGGAGAAGATGTAAGGCCGGGCGCGGTTGACCAGCCACTCGACCAACGGCCGGCTGCCGGCGACGAATCCGCCCACCGAGCCCAGGGCCTTGCTGAGTGTGCCCACGCGGACATCGACGCGGTCTTCCACGCCCAACTGCTCGGCGACGCCCCGGCCCGTATGCCCAAACACGCCGGTGGCGTGGGCCTCGTCTACCAGGAGCATCGCGCCGTGGCACTCGGCCACCTCGGCCAGCTTATCCAGCGGGGCCAGATCGCCGTCCATGCTGAAGAGGCCGTCGGTAGTGATCAGCCGGCGGCGGTAGTTGCCCGCCTTGGCGAGCAACTCATCGAGCCGCTGCCAGTCGCCGTGGGGATAGACCCGGACGTCGGCCCGGGAGAGCCGGCAGCCGTCCAGCAGGCTGGCGTGGTTCTTGCGATCGGCGAAGACCACGTCGCTGGATCCCACCAGCGCGGCGACGGCCCCGGCGCCCACGGCGAATCCGGAGGAAAACAGCAACGCGGCCTCGGTCCCTTCGAACTCGGCCAGCCGCTCTTCCAGCCGCTGATGGCCCTGTCCGTATCCGGTAATCAAGGGGCTGGCCCCGCTGCCCCAGCCCTCCTGCCGGACCGCTTCGGCCACGGCCGCCGCCAGCCGCGGATCGGCCGCCAGGGCCAGGTAATCGTTCGAGCCGAAATTGACCAGCTCGCGGCCGTCCACGACCAGCCGGGCGGCCTGCCATCCGGTCCGGACGCCCAACCGGCGGCGGAGCCCCTCCGCATCCAAGGCTTCCAGTTCCCGATCGATCCAGGCCAGCCGATCGCCAGGCTTTTCGTTCATGCCCTGACCTCCCGAGCCGCGCGACCAGATTGTAAACCGCACCCGTATAAACAGAAAGCGGCGTTCTTGTCTTCCGGGCGTAACTGCTTGGCAGATAACGGCTTGCGGCGCCATCCCGTCGGTCGGGCACATCGCATACCCCTCGAAAGGGGCGGGCTTGCGGTGGCACGGTTCGCAGATCCGGGGGAATATGGTACAAGACTCCGCCCCCCGCGGAAACATTACTTATGGCCATGACGCAGCCCAATCCTCGCCGACAGCCCCAGCGCCGTGCCGAGCCGGAGATCGACTGGCAGGCCGCGCTGGCCCAGCACGATCGCTGGCTGCGGACCGTGGTTCGTGCCCGATTGGGCGAGCCGCAGGCGGTCGACGAGGTGATGCAGGAGGTCTCGCTGGCGGCGGTCGAGAGCCGCTCGCCCCTGGCCGACCCCAGCAAGGTGGCGCCGTGGCTGTACCGGCTGGCGGTGACCCAGTCGCTGTTGTATCGCCGCAAGCAGGGCCGCCGGCGGAAGCTGATCGACCGCTACGCCCAGCGGCACCGGCCGAGCCGGCAGGACTCCCGCGAGTTGGACCCGCTGGAGTGGCTGTTGACCGAGGAGCGGCGTGTTCAGGTCCGCACCGCCCTGGCCCGATTGTCCCGGCGCGACGCCGAGATCCTGTTGTTGAAATACACCGAGAATTGGAGCTATCGCGACTTGGCCCAACATTTGGGCGTGAGCCAGAGTGCAGTCGAGGCGCGGCTTCACCGTGCCCGCAAACGCCTGCGAACGGAACTGGCCGCACTCAACGTGGTGGAAGCACACCGATGAACCCGATCGACGAAAACACACCGATCAGCGAGGATCACCGGTTCGACCTGCTGGTCGACGGCGAGTTGAGCGAGCCCAAGCGCCGCGAGTTTCTTTGCGGGCTCGAGGACGAGCCGGGCGGCTGGCGCCGCTGTGCGCTGGCCTTCCTGGAGGCCCAATCGTGGAAGCGGGAGTTCGGCGCGATCGCCGGCGCGCCTGCCGGGCAGCAGTCCGCAAAGGGCCCGGTCCGCTGGCCCCGCCTGGGCGGGCCCACCGGCACGTTGCTGGCGATGGCTGCCAGCTTCG
>CAZUAM010000617.1:2521-4285 GCA_964618095.1 uncultured Planctomycetaceae bacterium
GCCGAGGCGATCGCCCACAACGTGCAAAGCCTGCGCCCGGCCAACCGGGGGCACCTGGAGGAGGCGCGATCTGGTTTGGGCCAGCCTCAGAGCGTCATCTGCGTGCCCCTCATCTCTGGCGATTCCGCCCTGGGGGCCCTGCTGCTGGTCGGGGTGGTGCAGGGCATCTGGCGGTCGGGGATTCCGGCCGATGGCCCGCGGCTCGGCGTACGGCCTCCCCTCGAAGTCCCCGCATCACCGGCCCCGGACCAGAAGCCGATAGAGAGCCCCCCAGAGGCCCCCACTGAACAACCGGCGAGGGCTTCCGAGAAGGTGTATCTGGTCGAGTTGTCCGGGCCGGGAGGCGAAGGGGAAACCATCCGGCTGCCGGCCGTCGAACGCGACCAGGTCGGCATGAGTTGGCCCGATAGTCTCCCCAGACCCATACCCCCCGAGATCTTGAAGATCCTGGAGCGGGCCGGACTGCGGGTCGAGCGACGCCGCGAGCTGCTGCCGTTGAGGATGAAAGACGGCCGCCAACTGGTAGTCCCGGTCGACCAAGTCGACATCCACTACGTCGGCAAACCAACGCTGTAACGGATACTGGCTTGGACACCAAGCGCCTATCCCGGAATAGACCCCCATTTTGACACGCGTATCGCCGGCCCCCAAGCTCCCATTGATTCCCAAGCCCCCGCTGATTCCCAAGTTCCCCCTGGTTCCCAAGCTCCAGCTTGGGAACCAAGCGCGTCGGCGGCACGTGGCAAAACAACGCCGCTTCCCAAGCTGGAGCTTGGGAACCGGAGAGGCAAACATTTCTGTCCCCATTTCACTGGAAAGGAGAATGACATGTCCAAGAGTTTTTGGATCGGCAGCATGGCGGTATTGCTGCTGTCGGCCCCGGCGGCCAGAGCGGACGACGCCGACGGGGCCCCGGAATTGAAGGGCCCGGTCCGCGTCGAGGTCCAAGCGGAGGCAACCACCACCGCCGACCAACAAGCCCCGGTGAGAGTCTACGTGCACAGGAGGGAGGGCCCCGCGGGTACCGTGCAGGTCCAGGTAGAGGCCAAGGGACCGAAGCGGACTCAGCCGAAGCGGGTCCAGGTGCTCACTTCGGCCTCGCCCATGGTCGTGCGATCCGGGTATTGGATCGGGTTGGCTTGCTCGCCGGCCCAAGCCGCGCTGCGTGCCCAGTTGGACCTGCCCGAGGATCAAGGCCTGGTGGTCGAAATGGTGGTGCCCGATAGCCCCGCCGCCAAGGCGAAAATCAAGCAGCACGACGTGCTTCTGAAGGCGGGCGACAAACCGCTCGGAAACGTCCCCGATCTGATCGACGCCATCCACGCCGCCAAGGAGAAGGAGTTCTCGATTGAGTTGATCCGAGGCGGGAAGCGGCAAGTCGTGACCGTCGTGCCCGCCAAGCTGCCCGAGGACGCGGCCCCCACGGACGTCGGGGAAACGCCCGAAAGCCCCTTGGACGCGCTCGAGCTGCTGCTGGAGAGCCTCCATGAAGGGCAGGCAAACGA
The DNA here is from genome assembly GCA_964618095.1 of uncultured Planctomycetaceae bacterium. GTDB lineage: Bacteria > Planctomycetota > Planctomycetia > Pirellulales > Thermoguttaceae > CAZUAM01. Next base: position 4,027 of record CAZUAM010000617.1, read on the forward strand.
GGCCACCCAGCGCGCCCTGAAATACCTTGAGCGATTGCAGCGGGGCGAGGCCTTGCGGGGCCCGCTGCGGTGGCGGTTCTTCGGTCCCGGCGCAATCCTGCCGCCGGGTGCCTGGCCCCGTCCGCCCCTGCCCGGAAACATGAGCATCACCATCACCAAGAAAGGCGATCAACCCGCCAAGATCACGGTCAAGCAGGACGGCGAGAAGTGGGAAGTGACCGAAGAAGAACTCGACAAGCTCCCCGACAAGGTCCGCCCG
>CAZUAM010000618.1:0-4276 GCA_964618095.1 uncultured Planctomycetaceae bacterium
AGCGGATGTTGCAACAGTCGGTCGACGCCCTGTTCGACAACAACCGCTGCAAGCGTCCCGTGCTGGGATCCAGCAACCGGCCGCTGAAATCGCTGACCGACATGATCAAGGGCAAACAGGGTCGGTTCCGCGAGAACCTGCTGGGAAAGCGCGTGGATTACTCCGCCCGAAGCGTGATCGTCGTAGGCCCCACCCTGCGGCTGCACCAGACCGGGTTACCCAAGAAGATCGCGCTGGAATTGTACCAGCCGTTTATTATCCGGCGTCTGAAAGAGTTGGGCCACGCCGACACGATCAAGAGCGCCAAGAAGATGCTGGAACGCAAAGACGAGGAGGTCTGGGACATCCTGGAAGAGGTGATCCAGAACCACCCGGTGCTCCTGAACCGCGCTCCCACGCTGCACCGCATGGGGATTCAGGCCTTCGAGCCGATTTTGGTGGAAGGCCACGCCATCAAGCTTCACCCCCTGGTCTGCAAAGGGTTCAACGCCGACTTCGACGGCGACCAGATGGCGGTCCACCTGCCGCTGTCGATCGAGGCCCAGGTGGAAGCGCATACGCTGCTGATGTCCACCAACAACATTTTCAGCCCGGCCAACGGTGACCCGATCATCAGCCCCTCGCAGGACGTGGTGATGGGCTGCTACTACATGACCGCGGCGCTTCCCAACACCAAGGGTGAAGGGATGGCCTTTTCCTCGATCGACGAGGTGCAGTTGGCCTACTCCTTGGGCGTGGTGGACACGCACGCATCCATCAAGGTCAAGCTGCCCGCCCACCGCCAGATCAAGGGCCAACCGGAAGCCGCGGCCGGCGGACTGACGGAGACCACGGTGGGCCGCGTGGTCTTCAACACGATGCTCCCCGAAGGCATGCCCTTCTATAACATGCCGCTGCGCTCCTCCGACCTGGCCACGGTAATATCCGATTGCTACGGGGTGCTGGGGCGGCGGAGGACGATCGACCTGCTGGACTCGATGAACCAACTGGGATTCCGGGAGAGCACGCTGAGCGGGCTGAGCTTCGCCACCGACGACCTGATCACCCCGCCCAGCAAGGCCAAGATCATTACCAATGCCGAGAAGGCCGTGCTGCGAATCATGAAGCTCTATCAACGCGGCATCATCACCGAGGGCGAACGCTACAACCAGGTGCTGGACGCCTGGACCCACGCCCGCGAACAAATCACCACCGAAATGATGCGCGAACTGGAAGACGACCGCCGCTTCCCCGGCTACGTCAACCCCATCTTCCTGATGGCCCATTCCGGCGCCCGCGGCGGCGTGGAACAGATTCGCCAGTTGGCGGGCATGCGAGGCCTGATGGCCAAGCCTTCGGGGAAGATCATCGAGACGCCGATCAAGGCCAACTTCCGCGAAGGGCTCAGCGTGCTGGAGTACTTCAGCTCCACCCACGGCGCCCGCAAGGGACTCGCCGATACCGCCCTGAAAACCGCCGATTCCGGATACCTCACGCGAAAACTGGCCGACGTGGCCCAAAACGTGGTGATCACCACGCACGACTGCGCCACCACGCAGGGCATTACCAAAGGCGTCATCTACCGCGGGGAGAAGGTGGAGGTGGGCCTGGCCGACTCGGTCCGCGGGCGCGTCAGCCGGGCCAACATCGTCAACCCTATCACCGACGAGGTAATCGTCCGCGAAAACGATCTGATCACCGCCGATATCGCCCGCAGAATCGAAGAAATGGGACTGGAAAGAATCCAGGTCCGCAGCCCCATGACCTGCGACGCCCCGCTGGGTATCTGCGCGCTGTGCTACGGGATGGATCTCTCCACCGGCAGCATTGTGGAGCAAGGGATGGCCGTGGGGATCATCGCCGCCCAAAGCATCGGCGAGCCGGGAACGCAACTCACGATGCGGACCTTCCACATCGGCGGCACGGCGGCCCGGGCGGTCGAAGAAAGCGAAATCCGCGCCAAGAAAACCGGCCAGGTAAAGTTCACCCGGATGAAGGTCGTCCGCAACGACGAAGGACAACAAGTGGTGCTCACCCGAAACGGCGAGGTCCTGATCCTCGACCCCAAGGGCCGCGAGTTGGAAAAATCCGAAATCCCCGCCGGGGCTATCCTCACCGTGGAAGAGAACCAGGAAGTCGCGGCCGGAGCCGCGCTCTGCCAGTGGGACCCGCACAGCATCCCCATCCTGGCCGAGGTCGGTGGGAAAGCCCGCTTCGAGGACGTCATCGAAGGCGAAACCATGCGGGTGGAAAAGGATCCCAGCGGACACGTCCGGCAGCTCATTATGGAACACAAGGGCGACCTGCACCCGCAAATCGTCCTGGAAGACACCAGCGGCAAGATCCTCGACTTCTACTACCTGCCCGAAAAAGCACACATCGAGGTCAGCGAGGGAAGGCAGATCTCGCCCGGCACGCTACTGGCCAAGACCCCACGCGAGGTCTCCGGTACGCAGGACATCACGGGCGGCCTGCCGCGGGTGACCGAAATCTTCGAGGCCCGAAAACCCAAGGAACCGGCCGTGATCGCCGAAATCGACGGTACCGTCGAACTGCTGGGCGAAAAACGACGCGGCAAACGGACCATTATCGTCCGCAGCGAATCCGGCATCGAACGCGAACACCTCGTCTCCCACGGAAAACACCTCCGCGTCCGCGCCGGCGGTTTCTGCCGGGCGGGTGAGGCGCTGGTCGACGGGCCGCTGGTACCCCACGATATTCTGCGAATCTCCGGCGAAGAGGCCGTCCAACAGTACCTGATTCGCGAAATCCAAAACGTCTACCGAAGCCAGCGCGTGGAGATCAACGATAAACACATCGAGATCATCGTTTCCCAGATGCTCCGCAAGCTTCGCGTGGAGACCATCGGCGACACGGGGTTGTTGCCGGGCAGCGTGATGGACAAGTTCGAGTTCCGGGCCGCCAACGCGGAGCTGGCCGATTGCCTGAAAATCACCGTAAAGGGCGACAGCGACTTCGAACAACGGACCATCGTTCCCACCGAGGCCCTCGAACAGGTCAACGCCCAGATCGAGGCCCTCGGCGGCGAATCGGCCCAAGGGATCAGACCCCAACCGGCCACCGCCTCCACCCAACTGCTGGGGATTACCAAGGCCGCCGTGCAGAGCTCCAGCTTCATCTCGGCCGCCAGCTTCCAGGAAACCACCAAGGTGCTCACCGAAGCCGCGCTGGCCGGTAAGGTCGACCGCCTGGTGGGCCTGAAAGAGAACGTGATCCTCGGGCACCTCGTGCCCGCCGGTACCGGCTTCCGCACTTACCAGGATTCGGAGGTCCGCATCCGGCCCCAGGCCCTCGACGCCTTGGCCGTGGAGAAGGAAAGCGTGCTTTCGCGACACTTCCCGCTCCTGGACGGCCCACAGCAGAAAACCGCCACAACGCAGGCTGGAGGCGACGGTGCCGACACTGTCCCGGGCGGCCCTGCGGCCCCGGCCCAGGCACCGGCCGAAGCGGCCCCCAGCCAATTGGACGAGCTGTTCGACAGTGCCCAGGAGCCATCGCCACCAGCCGAATGATCGCCCCGGTGGCGGTGGATCGGGCGTTTGACAATAGCCGGCGGACAATGTCCGCCGGGCCACATCCGCCGGGCCAAGCACCGCAGGCCCCCGCCGTGGCCTCACCGGATGCGACATCGGCAGCCCCGCCAGCCATTGACGCCGAAGACGATACTCGACAAAATGATCTGTTTCCGAGACTCTCGAAAAGAACCGACTCTCGAAAAGAACGACTCTCGAAAAGAACTCTGAGCCGCTCCAAGACAGCCCATGCCTACGATCAACCAACTGGTCCGCAAACGGCGCAAGAAGCCCCGTAAGTTCAGCAAGGCTCCGGTGTTGGGCCGCTGCCCACAGAAACGGGGGGTATGCTTGCAGGTCAAGACCATGACCCCCAAGAAGCCCAATTCCGCGCTCCGCAAGATCACCCGCGTGAGGCTCTCCAACGGCAAGGAGGTCACCGTGTACATCCCGGGCGAGGGACACAGCCTCCAGGAACACTCGATCGTGCTGGTCCGCGGCGGCCGGGTGCGGGACCTGCCCGGCGTGCGTTACCAGGTAATTCGGGGGTCCATGGACACCCTGGGTGTTGAAGACCGCAAACAGTCCCGGAGTCGGTACGGAGCGAAGAGGGCAACCTAAGCCGGACGGCGGCCAGCCGATATTCAGCCGCCTTACCTTGCCCGGCGCGTCATTCCCATCAACAGAAGAAAACCTAACCATGGGCCGCGTTACTGCCAGCAAGAAACAGCTCGTCGGGGACCCGAAGTACGGGTCGATCCTGG
>CAZUAM010000619.1:0-2488 GCA_964618095.1 uncultured Planctomycetaceae bacterium
TTAGATACCCTTGGAGGCTCAAGAATTCCCGAATTCTTGAATAATCCGGGCTAGTCGGCCGAGAAGTTCCCTATCGACGTCAGATTGGTCGGTAGCCGACAAAGCAGACAAAGGTCATCGTGCGCCCGAGTCAAAGGCCCCACGGCCCAACACTGTCGCTCAGATCGTGAACGCGTACGTCCGAGAAGACCACCGAAATCTCGGACTCCAGTTTCCACGGCCAACGTCGCATAATCGTAAGCGTCCGGCCTGCCCATGGTGTCCATCTGCGAGGTAATCGAGGAGGCAGCCTGACCGCGGCTGGCTCTGGCCGGAGGGCGACGGCGACGCCGACGGTCGCGAATCCAGCGGGTTGCCCCGTCGTCAAGAACGCCGCGCCGTCGCGATGCTGACCGGCAGGTAGCCGAACAGGGTCTGGTCGCCACGGAGGATGAAGAACCTCAGCGGCGTAAGCTTGTTGAAGTCGCGACGCTTCAGCACGTAGGAGACGTTGTCCACGGAAACGGTCTCCCAAATGTGCATCCCCACCAGCACGTCGCCGGTGCGGATCCCCTGCTTGGCGGCGGGACTGCCCGGTCGCACGGCCGTCACCGACAGTCCGCCACGATACGAAGTCTGGTACTTTGCGCGAAACTGTTTGCTGGGGATCGGTTTCAGCTCCAGCCCCAGCAGTTCCCAGGCGAGATGCCTAGGCGGCTCGGGCTGCACCGGTACCCGAGCCAAGGTGAGTTGCACCTTGATGGGCTGCTCGGCCCGCCGCAGCGTAAGTTGGATCTTCTCGCCGGCCTCGCGTTCCAGCATCACCCGGGAGAAATCGAGACTCCGCTTCAGCTCCGTATCCTCGACGGCGGTGATCACGTCGCCCGGGCGCAGCCCGCTCTCGGCGGCCGGACTCTCCTTGTCGACCGAGGCCACGGTCAGACCTTGGTCGGACGCCACCGAGTCGCCGGCCAGCACCACGCCGTGCCACGAGTTTTGGGTGCTGCGGGAAGCCAACAGCTTGGCGGCCACGGCCAGGGCCTTGTCGACGGGCAAGGCAAACCCGATCCCCTGGGCGCCGGCCCGAACTGCCACGTTGATGCCGATCATCTCGCCGTCGATATTCAACAACGGCCCGCCCGAATTGCCCGGATTGATGCTGGCGTCGGTCTGGATCAGATCCTCGTAAAACTGGGCATCGCTGATCTGCACGGCACGGTGCAGGGCGCTGATGATTCCGCGGGTTACGGTGTGCTCGTATCCGTAGGCGTTCCCCACGGCCACCACCGGCTCACCCGGCATCAGGTCCGACGACGTACCGGTGGTAATTGCCGGAAGCTTCTCCCGGGCTTCGACCTTGATGATTGCCAGGTCGGTTTCGGGATCGCGGGCCAGCAAGCTGGCCGCCAACTGCCGGCCGTCGGCCGAGGTAACCTGGATCTCTCGGACACCGTCGACGACGTGATGGTTGGTCAGGATGTACCCCCGCGAGTCGATCACCACTCCGGTGCCCATCCCGTTGACACGCTGACCTTCTTCGGCAGGCGACGGCAGCGACTGGTTCCTGGGAATGACCTTCTCGCCACGGATGTTGACGATCGAGGGTCTGGCGTGGCGCACCGCCCTGACGATCGGAGTCTGCCGCAACTGCGACCGCGTGCCGGGCGTGGACGAGGATAGCCACGGGGCAACTGAAGCCGCACTCATGCAAACGGCTACGCCGCAGAGTAATATCGGGCGCACATTTCGGTCGGGCATGGGGGAGTCTGTCGCAGGTGGTTGGCAGGTAACTTGGGAGTTCGACACTCGCCGTCGTCGCGGCAGAGGATCGTCGTGCCCGCGAAAAACGATGTTACCCTTGTAGATCGGCCCGGCGCAACCGGCAGCTTAACCAGTGCCGTTAGCACCCGAACAGACTACCCAAACTTCCAGCCGGGTATGGATTCTGCCGGACCAGCAAGATGGACACTATACACCGAGTTTGAGCCCAAGAAACCCCGCCTGTCTCGCCCTGCCTGCGAGGCGGTACGGGGGGTGTGGGTGGGAAGCTAGTGTCTCGTTTCACCTGCTTTGACAGCCTGGGGGCCGGCGGCGGCTTGCACGCCGCTGCGATTCAGGGGGCAGGCGAGCTGCCCCCGGCACCCGTCATTTCAGATGAAACGAGACACTGGCCTTGATGCCCGTCATTTCAGCTCGATGGATGCACTGCCGGTGGCAAGGCCCTGACGGCGCTCGAACCAGTGCTTCCACCGGCGCACCCGTTGCGAAGTCCCTGCTGGCCTCTGATCGTCGGACTCCGACGCGTCATGACCGACTGTCTTGGGGAGGCTATCCAGGGCTGCGCGGCGAACGGCCGGGCGATCGTCCAACAGCCGGATCAGCGTGGCAGTAAACGTGGCGTCGCCCGTCCCGCCCATCGCCACGGCCACCTGGTAGCGGATCTTCGGGTCGGCGCTGTAGGCCAGCCGCTCAAGCGCCGCCTTGCCTGCCGGGTCGCCGAGTCGGGCAA
>CAZUAM010000619.1:2498-4247 GCA_964618095.1 uncultured Planctomycetaceae bacterium
GCGCGACGGCCGTTTCCAGCCGCAGCCGCTCGCTGGTCGTCCCCAGCAACCGCCGCAGGGGCCCCGTGTCGTCCAGCCGGCCCGCCGCGCCCAACGCACGCACGGCGGCAATCACCACCGCGTGGCTCCGGTCTTCCAACGCCGGGAGGAGCATCTTGGCGTGCCCGGGATGCGGATGGGCGGCCAGGTGCTCGCACGCCCGGCGCCGGACCTCGGCCGAAGGGTGGCTCACGGCCGCGTAGGCCAGCCGAATCGACGGCTCGCTCGCGTCGTCGGCCACCGCGGTCAACGCGCTCTGCAAGACCAGCGGGTCCGGATCGGCCACGACCAACCGGACCAGCCGCGCGACGGCCAGACGGCCCAACGGCCGCTGACGCGCCAGTTCGGCCAGCTCGCCGGCCGCCCCCCTTCGCTCAGATACGCCTCGCTCAGATACCTCCGAAGAGGCCAATCGATCCAGGGCAGCAAACACTGTCCCGTATCGAGGTAGCACGTCACGATAGATCACCTCGGGGAGGATCTGCTGCCGATCAAAGGCCAGCCGGTCCAGCGCCTCGACCAGTCCCGGTCCGAAATCGACCAGCGCCCGGACGTTTTGTTGCCGCACGAGTTCCTCGACCTGATCGAGCAGCAGCGGGGTAATCGTCCCAGCCGGCGGCCCGTCCGCAGCAGTTTCCGCCGACGCCGCCCCGTCGCCCAGACGGAACTCCTGCCGGAACCGCCCTTGCAGCTCCTCGAGCACACCCAGGCGGCGCTCCGGCGGACCTTCGATGGGAAACTCCGTCGCCGGGGGCCATTGGGCGGCCAGTTGTTCCCGGGCGGTTCGCCGGGTCATCAGGCTGCGGCTGCCCAGCGCCTCCAGCAGGATCGGTCCGGCCCGTTGAAGCGGCCACTCGGCCAACGCCAGGACCACCTGGCGCTGGACCACCGCGCTGGGGTCTTGCAGCAACTGGCGGGCGGCCGCAGCGGCATCGCGGCCGGCATATCCGCCCAAAGCTTGGGCCACCCTCAACCGCACCCGCCACGACCGGTCCCCGGCCGCCCGGAGCACCACCTGCTCGGCCCCCAAGTGGCCCAGCGCAGAAACCGCGGCGGCGCGGACTGCCTCGGGCTGGTCTTCCAGCAGCCCTTCCAGGGTGGCCCGGGCCTCGGTACCGCCCAGCTCTCCCAGCGCGGCGATCGCCGCGGTGCGAACCTTCAACTCGTGGTCCCGCAGGGCGGCCGCCAGGTATTGGTGGGCCTGGGGATGGCGTCGCCTGCCCAGCGCCCGGATCGCCGCCGCACGCACGTCCCGATCGGCGTCGGCCCGCAAGTCCGCCGCCTCGACCGGCAGCCTGCCGCCTCGGCCTTCGGCCCATGCCCGCAGCGCCTCCAGCCGCACGTTGGCCGCCCGGCTCCGCAGCGCCGCGACAAACTGGGGATCATCGGCCGGGTCGACGTGTCGGGCCAGACCGCGGATCAGCTCGGCGTGTAGATCGGCCCGGTAGGTCGATCCGGGCTCGGGCGTGTGACGGCCGTATTGCCCGAGGAGTTCTTGCAGCAGGGGCACTACCGATGGTCCCTTCAATCCGGCCAGGGCCTCGACCGCCGCGCACCGCATCGGCTGGTTGATACCGGGCGCCCGCACGGCCTCGGCCAGGCGCTCCGCCCCGCGGTCGTCACCGGATCGGGCCAGGGCGATCGCCGCGTTGGCGGCCACGATGGGGTCCTTGTCGGCCAGGTAGCGACGCCAGTCGGGGCGTCGGACAC